>JBANGF010000218.1:0-18041 GCA_037975655.1 Bacteroidota bacterium
GGATGGCAGACCTAAGGAACTCCCATACCCCATACCCTAAAAATAAAACCCCAAAGGCAAGATAGCCGAAGGACCAACTATCCCCTGACCCAGTACCAAGCAGCCAGGCATTCAATCCTACCACAAGCGCCACCAAAGCAAGCAGGAAGACTGCAGCTACTTTTAGCCCTTTTGCTCGTTCCAAGCCGCCTCCACGAACCAAAATCCAAGCAAGCCACAGCGCCAACACGGGTGCCACAGGCAGCAAGTAGCGCTCGTAAAATTTGCTCGTGAGCGCGCCCATACCCACAATGGCTAGTCCCCAGAGCAGCGCAAAAGCAAAAAATTGAGGGTTCTCCTTCCAGGCAGTCGCCAAAGTGCTTTTCACTTTTGGGATCACCAAGGCCACCCAAGGGAGGAACATCCCCGCTAGGAGCAAAGAGGCCACCGTACCATTTTTTAGGACCAATACCACCCGAGAGGTCACACGAATGCCCACCTGATCTTCCAAGAAACTCGCAAGAAAGACAGGGCCATGGAGCTGCCACATGGCGACAAACCAGAACAAAGCAATACCTAGTGCTACAAGTAAAGCAGGCAGGTACAGTAGTTTTTTCCAGGAAATTGTCTGCCAGGGATTGAACAAGAGATACACGATTCCTATGCCGCCTAAAGCCACGGCTGGAAGCCCTTTCACTTCGAAGGCCAAGGCTAGTCCGAGGTACAGCAGCCATAGAAACTTGCTCTTTGCCTGCTCTCCATCCCGGAGAAGCCCCGCAAAGCCAAGTGCACTGCCTGTAAGGGTCAGCACCAAAAGCACATCGGGTATGGAGCGGGTAGCAGCAAAAATGAGAATGGGATTGGAGGCAGAGATCAAGGCTGCAAGTCCTGCAATCCTTCGGTCCCCAAATACCACTTTCCCAAGGAGGTAAGTGAGACCCACCGTGGCTGCTCCTGCTAATAGAAAAAAGAAACGGGAACCCAAGGCATGTACTCCAAAGAGTTTGAATCCTGCAAGCACCGCCCAGTAGGTCAAGATGGGTTTCTTGAAACGCAACTCCCCAGATCCTAAATAGGTGGTCAGGTAATCTCCCGTTTGCATCATTTTTACTGCAGCATCCCGATAGTAGATTTCATCGGGGTAATGCAGGTGAAAATCCAACGCGAAAGGTCCCAGCAGGCCGCAAAAGAGAAGCAGCAAGACCCAGGGATTGGCAATTACAGCAGAAGTTGGAGCAGCGCGCATGCCCAAAGATACAGCAGGTAGCTGGAATTTTTGGAGGGTTTTGAGGCAAAAACAAGAAGCATTTTGCCCAAATGAGGTTAAAAAGGTACTTTTGAGGATTCCTTTGCTCCTATGAACCAGCCACTTTTATCCGTCGTCATCACGGTCTACAACGAAGAAGATAACATCCAGCCCCTCTTACAAGCCACCTATGCCGCATTATCGGGGATGGACTATGAGGTCATCTTGGTAGAGGATGGAAGCACCGATCGCACGGTAGCGGAGGTGAAAAAATACGCGAATACCCGAACCAAGCTGGTGATTTTTAACCGCAATTACGGGCAGACAACGGCCTTGGCAGCAGGAATAGACCAAGCCAAAGGCCAATACATTGCGACTATGGATGGGGATTTGCAAAATGATCCAACCGACCTTCCAGGTATGCTCCAAAAAGCAATCGATGAGGAATGGGATGTGGTAGCAGGTCGTAGAGCCAATCGAAAAGATGGATTTGTACTTCGAAAAATCCCTTCCAAAATTGCCAACTGGATCATTCGAAATTCCACCAACGTACACCTCAAGGACTATGGCTGCACCCTTCGGGTGTACAAAGCCGAGATCGCTCAAAATATGGGGCTCTATGGAGAACTTCACCGCTTTATCCCAGTACTGGCCAAGCAGCAAGGTGCTAAAATGACCGAAGTGGATGTCAAGCACCACCCCCGAATTCACGGCACCTCTAAATACGGACTCAGTCGCACCTTTAAAGTGATGGCAGACTTGATCCTGATGCTGTTTTTTCAAAAATACTTTCAGCGTCCCATCCACCTCTTTGGAGGGCTTGGACTACTTGCCTTCCTTTTGGGAGGAGTTATCAATGTGTACCTCTTAGTGCTCAAAATTTTTGGGGAGGATATCTGGGGACGCCCTATCCTGATCCTTGGATTCATGCTAATTCTTGGAGGAATCCAACTGATCACTACCGGCATCATCTCGGAGATCATTGTGCGGACCTATTTTGAATCTCAGGACAAAAAACCCTACCGAATCAAATCCTTGTACACTGGTGAGCAGGAAGTTTCCCAATCTAGTTAACCCCTCTTCGCTACCCACACAACGTATCCTCTCGTGAGCCAACTCAAAAACCAGTTAAAAACAGCGCTAAAAATTCTCCTAACCGGAGCAGCCCTGTACCTGGTATTTCAAAAAATCGATACGGCTCAACTTTTTGAACTTTCCAAAAATTTATCCTGGCCCTGGCTCCTCCCAGCCATCGCCCTATTTGTGGGGAGCAAGGTGGCTACTGCCATTCGGCTCAACCATTATTTTGGGAACATTCACATTTCTTTAAGTTTCTGGGAAAATTGGCAGCTTTATCTCATCGACATGTTCTACAACCTATTCCTCCCAGGGGGAATTGGTGGAGACGGTTACAAGGTCTATCTCTTAAATAAAGAGTTTAAAACGCCTGTCAAAGAACTGTTGAAAGCAAGCTTGCTGGATCGATTGGGGGGGCTGATTGCCATTCTCGGTTTGCTCTTTGGCATTCTTCTCCTGATCGAACTTCCGCTACCTTTTGCCGACCCTAGAGTAGGCAAAGTGCTGCTATTTGCAGGATTTTTAGGTATTATCCCTGGATTTTGGCTGCTTCAAAAATGGTTCTTCCCTCATTTTCTCCCCTCGTTTTGGCAGGGAGTCTTCTGGTCCTTGCTGGGACAATTGGCACAAATGGCCGCTGTGGTGTGCTTGCTACTGGCCCTTGGGGTGCAGGATAAAATGCTGGCCTATCAAGGAGTGTTTCTCCTTTCCTCCCTGGTGGCAGTGTTGCCCTTGACAATCGGAGGGGTAGGTGCTCGGGAACTCGTGGTGGTCTATGCCCATGGCTATGCAGGGATTGAAGAAAGCGTTGCGGTGGCCTTTAGCCTACTCTTTTTCTTGATTACTGCGGGCACTTCGTTGGTAGGCGCCTTTGTAAAACGAACTCCCATAGTCTATTCGAACCGAGCAAATTAGCCGGCAAGAAGTCCACTCCATTAAAAAGGAATATTTTCTACCTTTGTAGCGATTCAACTGCCCATGACTAGAGCCGAGCTTTTTGCCCAAATCCAACAAAAATCTTCCTTTCTCTGCGTGGGATTGGATCCAGACTTGGAAAAACTCCCCGCACACCTACACGGTGAGCCTGATCCGATTTTCTCCTTCTGTCAGCAGCTCATTGAAGAAACGGCAGACTTTGCGGTAGCCTACAAACCCAACACGGCTTTTTTTGAAGCCCAGGGGGCAAAAGGCTGGTAAACACTCGCCAAGGTAGAGGCATTGATTCCAAAGCACATCTTTTCGATTGCAGATGCCAAGCGAGGAGACATTGGCAATACGGCCACGCGCTATGCCGAAGCATTTTTTAAAAATATGAGTTTCGATTCCATCACGGTAGCCCCCTACATGGGCCAAGACTCCGTGACACCTTTTTTGGAATTTGAGGGCAAGTGGGCCATTCTTCTTGCACTGACTTCCAACCCAGGATCCTTGGATTTTCAACTCCTTCAGGACGCTTCAGGCAAAGCGCTTTACCAAACCGTGTTGGAAAAAAGTCAGGAATGGGGAAGCCCCGAAAACCTCATGTATGTGGTTGGTGCCACCCGAGGCGAACTGATTGGGGAAGTGCGTAAGCAGGTTCCCGAACATTTCTTCCTGGTGCCTGGGGTAGGCGCACAAGGAGGCAGCTTGTCCGATGTGGCTCGCTTTGGAATGAACTCCCATTGCGGTTTATTGGTCAACTCTAGCCGAGGAATCATCTATGCTTCCAAGGAAAAAGATTTTGCGAAAGTCGCGCGTAGAGAAGCCCAAAAACTTCAAGAAGAAATGCGCGAACTCCTCGATCGCTATTTGAAGTAAGCCACTCCCAGTTTCAGTTTTCTTTTTTTTAATAGCCCCTAAGCCCTTGCATGCTAGCGAGTTGTTGGTTATATTCCGAATACTTTTTAACCTTATTTTTTATGGACTTCAAAGAAGACTTTTTACAGTTGGTATGGAAATACCAGTACTTTGACCGCAAAAATCTAACGACCACCGATGGGCAAGCCCTTGAAATTCTGCAAGCCGGCCACTCCAATGCGTTAGAAGGCCCTGATTTTCGAAATGCATCGGTTGTCATTGGAGGGATCACCTTTCACGGCCATGTGGAAGTGCATCGGCAGGCTTCGGAATGGAAGCAGCATGCACACGATGCCGATCCGGCCTACAATCCCGTCGTCCTGCACTTGGTTTGGGAAAATGACCGGCAAGTATACCGGCAAGACGGCACCCCCATGCCTACAGTGGAGTTGAAAGGAAAGATCTACCTGGACATTTGGCGCAACTACCAGCAGCTGCTCGATTTTCAGATTGACCTCCCCTGCGCCCATGCCCTTGCAACTGTGCCGGAAATTCTTCGCTTTTCCGCCTCCGAAAAGGCCTTGGTCGAACGCCTCCACGAAAAATCCCAAGGGGTACTTGCCGTCCTAAATGCTACGCAAGGGAACTGGGAAGAAACGGCTTACCGCTGGCTATTTCGCTGCTTTGGCTACCATGCTAACCGTCTGCCCATGGAAGAACTGGGTCAATTGATTCCCTACACCCTTCTCAAAAGACATCGAGAGCAGCTGCAGCACCTGGAAGCCATGCTCTTGGGGCAGGCAGGCTTGCTGCCTGAGGATTCGGAGGATTCCTATGTGCAGCAACTCAAAAAAGACCATGATTTTTATCAGAAAAAATACGGATGGGTCAAGCAGCTTTCCCGACAGCATTGGACTTTTCTGGGGGCTCGACCGGCCAACTTTCCTACCCTGAGGCTAGCACAGCTTGCTACCGTCTTGGCACAAGCCCCACATTTGCTTTCCACAATTTTGGACGAATCTGGCGACTTAAGCACGTTCCGGAAAATAGTCCAAAGCCCGCCCTCCCCCTATTGGCGTCAGCATTATACCTTTGGAAAACCAAGTGGAAAAATCACTTCAAATGGGCTCTCTGAGCAAAGCGTGCAACTTTTACTAATCAATTTTGTGCTCCCCATCTGGTTTGCCTACGGGGAATTTCACGACCAAGAAGAGTGGAAGGAGCGTTGCTTTTCCCTACTTCAAAGCCTACCCGCCGAGCAAAATTACATCCTCCGAAAGTTTGTGCATCATGCCTGGACTCCAAGTACTGCCTTTGATTCCCAAGGCATGCTCGAATTGTACCGGAGGTATTGCAGTAGCCAAAAATGCTTGTCTTGCAAAATTGGCCAAGGCCTACTTCGAAGCCCTTCCAAATGAATCGTTGGACAAACCCCACAATTCCTGTATTTTTGCATCGATTACTTCAAAATACCCATGGACAAACCAGTTATCATCCTTGGCGCCAAAGGCATCGCCCATCCTGCGCTAGAAATTTTCAACAGCAATCAAGTGATTGTGTATGGATTGCTAGATGAGGATAGCAGCTTGCATGGCACCGAAATCAATAACGTCCCTGTGCTCGGCGGCACTGAAGATGAGGGATTTTTGAAGTTGATCGGAAAAAAAACGGAAGCCTTTGTCGCCGTTGACGATACCAAATACCGCAAATTTCTAGTGGAGCTGCTTCTTGAAGACCGGAAGATGCAACCCATCAATGCCATCCATGAGCGCGCCTACATTTCCACAGATGCGGCACTAGGACATGGCAACTTTATCAATGCACAGGTGACTGTAGGGGCGGGAGCGAAGATTGGTAGTCACTGCATCTTCCATACTGGAGCGATTATTGACCACAAGGTGACCGTAGAAGACTACGTTCAGGTGGGTGCAGGATCCATCATCAATGCGGATGTGGTCTTGGAAGAGGGTGCGTTTATCGGTTCGGGTGTGACCATCGTCTCCGGCGTACGCATCGGCAAAGGGGCCCGCGTGGGCGCTGGATCCGTGGTAATCTCCTCCGTAGGAAAAAACGAAACAGTATTTGGAAATCCGGCGGGGAAAATAAAATGATTGTACAAAGTACAATGTACTAAGTACAAAGTAGGGATTAGTATTTAGACCAAAATGTTGCTTCTGAAGAATCTTGGTACATGGTACTTCGTACTTTGTACCTTCACTTCATAAGGCAAAAGATTATATTACAAACAACCAAACACCCTGCCGAAACAGGGCTATAGTTATGGAAAACACAAACAACAAACCCTACAGCATCCTGCTGTATTACTGCTACGCTGCCATCAGCAATCCCGAAGAATACCGGGAGCAGCACCACCTCTTCTGTGTGGAAAATAACATCCGAGGCCGCATCATCATTTCCGACGAAGGGCTCAACGGAACGGTATCCGGATTGGGTACCGACTGCGAGAAGTACATGGCCTACATCAAAGCAGACCCACGATTTGCGAAGACAGAGTTCAAAATCGATACCCACGAAACGCATGCTTTCGCCAAAATTCACGTGCGCTACAAGCCTGAAATCGTGCATTCTTCTCTCAGACACCTGGACCCCAACGTGAAAACAGGGAAGCACCTGGAACCGGAAGAATTCAAGCAGTTGAAAGACCAGGAGGATGTAGTGATCCTGGACGTTCGCTCCAACTACGAGCACGAACTCGGTCGATTCAAAAATGCGATTACTTTAGATATCGACAACTTCCGGGATTTTCCCGAAAAGGTGAAGGAACTCGAACACCTTAAAAATAAAAAGGTACTCACCTACTGCACCGGAGGCATCAAGTGTGAAAAAGCCTCAGCCTTCCTTTTGGAACAAGGGTTTGAAGATGTGTATCAACTACACGGAGGCATCATCAAGTACGGGATGGAAGCAGGTGGCGAAGACTTTGAGGGCAAATGCTACGTCTTTGACAACCGCATCGCGGTGGAGGTAAACACAGTCAATCCGACCATCATTTCATCCTGTCATGTTTGCGGAACCGCTTCGGACCGCATGGTCAATTGTGCCAATCCAACTTGCAACGAACACCTCGCCATTTGTGAATCCTGTGGATGGGAACTGGAAGGTGCTTGTTCCACCACTTGCAAGGAAAATCCAGATAAGCGCCCTTACGACGGCACGGGGTATTATCAAAAACACTCCAACGGATACAATCCCTACAAAGGTATTTACCGCAGCCCCTCCAAACAGACTACATCTCATGGAGAGCCGGCAAATTCCTGAAACGGAACTGATCCTTAATCCCGATGGGAGTGTGTACCACCTGCGCTTGAAGCCCGAGCACCTAGGAACCACCATCTTTACCGTAGGGGATCCTGACCGTGTGGCCACCGTATCGCAGCACTTGGACAAGGTCGATTTCATGCTTCAAAACCGAGAGTTTATCACGCACACAGGTTGGAAAAATGGACACCGCGTGTCTGTCATCAGCACGGGTATGGGTACGGATAATATTGAGATTTTGATGACTGAACTGGATGCCTTGGTCAATGTAAATCTGTATACTCGTCAGGTCAACTCCCAAAAAACTAGTTTACACATCATTCGTATCGGCACCTCAGGAAGCCTGCAAGAAGACATCCCAACAGGCACCATGCTGGCCTCAGAGATTGCTATCGGCATGGATACCCTGATGGCTTATTACCCAGAACTGAGGGGACCACAGGACTTTGGACAGGCCATCCAAGCTGAGCTGGGACTTCCTTTCAGACCCTACCAGGCCGCCGCTTCCTCCAAGTTATTGGGAATGCTAGACACCTCCATCCCAAGAGGGATTACGCTCACTTGTCCTGGATTTTATGCCCCGCAGGGAAGAGAGATACGACTAAAGCCTCGTTTTGATCAGCTAATTGAGCGCCTTGCAGCCCTTCAAATCAAGGGCCGCTCCTTGACCAATTTTGAAATGGAGACAGCCGGCTACTATGCCCTAGGACAACTTCTCGGACATGAAGTACTCAGCCTCAATGCCATCCTCGCCAACCGTCCTTTGAAAAAATTTGATTCAGCCGGCGAGGTAACCGTTGCCAAAGCCATCCAACTTGCTTTAGCTACCTTTTGCCCATGAGTCCAGAAGCAGAAGCTGTGTTTTTATGGCTGAAGGATGTTGGCAACTCGGAAAAAGCCGCATTCCTTCAGAGCTTCTTCAAGACTGGACCAGGAGAATATGGGGAAGGGGATTTATTTTTAGGAGTAACGGTGCCCCAGCAGCGAATCATCGCCAAAACACTTGCCCCCCAAGCACCACTACTGTTACTATCCGAATTACTCCAGCATCCCTACCACGAGATGCGATTGACGGGTCTTTTGGCATTGGTGTATCGATTTGAAAAAACAAAGCAGGAGGCAGATCGTCAGGTATTGGTTGATTTCTACCTGAAGCATTTGGATTACATCAACAACTGGGATTTGGTAGATACTTCGTGTTCCCAAGTCCTGGGGGCATACTACTGGAAAAAGGAAAAATCACTCTTTTTCTCCCTAGCCGAATCTACTCTACTCTGGAGGCAGCGTATCGCCATGATTAGTGCACTTTATTGGATTCGAAAAGGTGAGTTTACAGATGCCCTGGCATTGGCAGAAAAACTCAAAAACCATCCCCATGACCTGATGCACAAGGCCATTGGCTGGATGCTGAGAGAGGTTGGAAACCGAAATTTTGAGGTTGCAAACGAGTTTTTAATAAAACACTACCGCACCCTTCCTCGAACCCTACTCCGATACGCTATCGAAAGATTCCCAGAGGAGTTGAGGCAAGACTATTTGAAGGGGAGGGTTTGAAAACCCGATAAAAGGCCTAAATTCAAGAATAGTTATATTTTTTTTATCCTTCATTTTTTGAACTATGGAAAATTACCTCGCTAAGGCTATCGTAGACGCCTGTTTTCACATTCATGTTAAACTTGGCCCTGGGTTATTTGAATCCCTATATGGAGAAGTGCTGCATTATGAATTGTGTAAGCAAGGGTTTCTGGTAAAGCGTCAACATCCAGTTTCTGTCATTTGGGACAATATTGAAATGGATCTAGGCTTCCGAGCAGATTTAATTGTGGAAGACCTCGTATTAATCGAGCTTAAGTCAGTGAAGGCTCTTGAACCTGTTCACAAAAAGCAGGTGTTGACCTATTTGAAATTGACTGGATTTAAGTTAGGGCTTCTCATTAATTTCAACGAGGCTTTAATCAAAAACGGAATTGCTCGCATAGTGAATGATTTATAAGCACTTTCCAAAAAATGATTCTCCCCGTCCGCCGCGGCGGACTGGACAGGCAGGCTCTGCCCCTTTGCACGAAAAAAAAGAATGTCTCGCAAAGAAGGGGAGCCGCGAAGAAAATACCCCTTTGCGGCTTAGCGCCTTTGCGAGAGATGAAAAGAAAGAGAGCCTGCCGTAGGCGGGCATGCTCTGTGACTTTGTAAGCATCCTTAAATCAATCAGCGATACCGTCGAGTTCGCTGAGTTCCAACCAGGACAATTCCAGTTCTTCCAATTCTCCATCAATGGCTTGAAGCCTTGTGGTCCAGGTAAGCAACAGATTTACATCCGGAGTACCTACTGTGATTTGATCCGTGAGGCTGGCCTTCTCGGCTTCCAGTTGGGCGATGGTGTCGTTGACTTTTTTAAACTCCTGCTTTTGCTTGTAGCTCGCTTTGAGTTTGGGTGAAGGTACTTCCTGAACAACAGGAACTTCTACTTGCGCCGGCTTGGATTGAATTTTTGGTTGGGTACTCGGACTAGTCTTCTGATCTGCATTTTCCTCTTCCCACTCACGGTAATCCGTATAGTTTCCTGGAAAGTCACGGATCACTCCTTCTCCTTCAAACACAAACAAGTGCTCCACCAATCGATCCATAAAGTAGCGGTCGTGGGATACGATGATCAGGCAACCCGGGAAAGTGTCCAAAAACTCCTCCAAGATATTCAAGGTCATCAAATCCAGGTCGTTTGTAGGTTCGTCGAGTATCAAGAAGTTCGGGTTCTTGATCAGCACCAACAGCAGCTGCAGGCGTCTGCGCTCTCCTCCACTCATCTTCCCGATGGGCGTAAACTGCTGCTTGGGAGGGAATCCAAACTGGGTTAAAAATTGGCTCACCGTGATCGTCTGTCCCTTGTCCAGCACCACCACTTCCGCAATTTCTTTGACCACATCGATGAGACGTTTTTCCTCATCAAAGCGATCCTCTTCCTGCCGGTAGTAGCCAAATGCAGTGGTCTGTCCAGCAGTTACCTTTCCCTGATCGGGATCAAGCAGACCCGTAATCATTTTCAAGAAGGTCGTTTTACCTGCTCCATTGGGGCCGATGATACCGATGCGGTCCTTCTTTTTGAAAATGTAAGAGAAGTCTTTGACCAAGGTTTTGGCATCAAATGCCTTGGAAATTTTTTCGATTTCCAGGATTTTATTTCCCAGACGCTGGGTGGAAACCGTCAATTCAATGTCTCGTTCCTCCCGCTTGGTAAATGCTTTTTCTTTGGTTTCCTCAAAAGCATCCACGCGGTACTTGGCTTTGGTGCCTCGGGCTTTGGGCTGTCGACGGATCCAGTCCAGCTCCTTTTTGTAAAGGCTTTTGGCTTTCTCGATCTCGATGTCCTCGATTTGCATGCGTTCTGCTTTTTTGTCGAGGAAGTAGCCGTAGTTGCCTTGGTATCGGTGTATTTTGCCTTGGTCCAACTCTAGGATTTCGTTGGTGACCTTTTCCAGGAAGTAGCGGTCGTGCGTCACCATGAATAGGGCCAGGTTGGCCTTGGAGAGGTAATCTTCCAGCCACTCGATGGTCTCTAGGTCCAGGTGGTTGGTCGGTTCATCAAGGAGGAGCAGATCTGGCTTTTCGAGGATTGCTTTAGCAAGGGCTACTCGCTTGCGTTGTCCACCGGAGAGGTTGCCCACGGGGAGCTCGGTATCGTGAAGGCCGAGTTTGCCCAGCACTTCCTTAACTTGGTATTCAAAGTCCCAAGCTTGGAGCGCATCCATTTTTTCAAAGAGCTTGGACATCTGATCCGAGTTGTCCACACCGCGTTCGGCATCGAGCATGGCTTTATGGTAGGCTTCGATGACTTGGAGAATTTCCGAATTACTCTGATCGAAGATTGTTTGGTAGATACTCAAGTTGCTTTCGAACACCGGGTTTTGGTGCACGTAGGCGATTTTGACCGACTGGTTGAGGGCCACTTGCCCTGTATCTGGGATCTCCAAGCCCATGATGATCTTCATCAAGGTGGATTTCCCTGCCCCGTTGATGCCCACCAGGGCTATTTTTTGTCCTTGGGCGATGCCGAAGGAGATGTTGGAAAAAAGTTTGCGCTCCCCAAAGGCTTTGCTGAGGTTCTCAACAGATAAGTAATTCATGCCGCAAAAGTACGGGAAAAAAGGGGCTTCGAGAAATACGTTAAAAATACCGTGGAAATTGGGTGGAAATAAACCGAGCCAGCCTTCCGCAGGCAGGCCCAGCGTAGTATATTTCAACCCTATTTCCATTATATTTCTACTTTGTTTCTTTAACTCATGAAAACCATCCACGATATCCTCAAACTCGGAGATCCTCGACTCTATGAAGTATGTGCCCCTGTGCTTCGAGAGGAACTTGACGAAGTCCCAGGCTGGATACAGCAGCTCCACGAGGCCATGGAGGATGTGCGTCGGGTCTATGGCTTTGGGAGAGGCATCGCCGCCCCTCAGCTAGGAATCATGAAACGCCTGTTCTACCTACAGCTCGACCGTCCCTATGTGGTGATCAACCCGGAGTTGAACGAATTGAGTGAAGAAGAATTTGACTTATGGGACGACTGCATGAGTTTCCCCAACCTGCTCGTACGTGTAAAGCGCCACCAGTCCCTCAGCCTCCACTACCTAGATGAACACTGGCAACCTCAGGTATGGAAGGTGGAAGGGGCAATCTCCGAACTCATCCAACACGAGTACGACCACCTGGACGGGGTGCTCTGCACCATGCGAGCGGTGGATGAAAAATCGTTTCGGTGGAAGGGGTAGAAAACTGTACGAAGTACTAAGTACAATGTACCAAGATCCCTCCAAAGCAAGAGGCGAGAAACAAGAACCAAGACTAGATGCTGCTAGACAAAAAAGCCTGCTTCTGACCAAAGACTAGTTATCCCAATTCGGCGTTCCAAAATCAGCGTTCAGCATTCGGCATTTGCTTTGAATTCCGTACTTCGTACCTCGTATTTCTACTTTTTACTTAGTAATTGGCCCCTTGTACAAATCCGTATTTCTACTTTGTACTTCGTACTTGGTACCTTGTACAAATATTTATCTTTACCTCATGAACTTTCCTACCCTCTCCGATATCCGAGCGGCGCATGCCCGTATCCAGCCATTTATCCACCGGACTCCTATTCTCACCTCGGGAGCCATCGATCAAATCGCAGGGTGTAGCATCTACTTTAAGTGCGAAAACTTTCAAAAAGTCGGTGCATTCAAGGCCCGCGGGGCGGCCAATGCGGTCATGAAACTGACCCTTAGTGAACGTGAAAAAGGCGTAGCAACGCACAGTTCGGGCAACCATGCCGCTGCGCTCGCTCGCGCCGCCACGGTAGCAGGAATCCCCTCCTACATCGTCATGCCTTCCAATGCCCCCGACATCAAGAAGAAGGCAGTCAAAAGTTATGGTGGAGAAATCATAGAATGTGAACCCAATCTTAAAGCCCGAGAAAGTACCCTAGAGGCGGTCGTTGCCCGTACTGGAGCAACCTTCATTCCTCCCTACGATTTCCTAGACGTGATCGAAGGACAGGCAACTTGCGTGCTAGAGTTCCTAGAAAACCAACCGGATCTGGATATCCTGATGGCCCCCGTCGGGGGAGGAGGATTGTTGGGTGGCACGGCACTGACCACACATTACCTCAATCCCCAGATCGAAGTGATCGCTGGGGAACCAGCCGGGGCAGATGATGCCTACCGCTCCTTTCATGCAGGATACATCATTCCACAAACGGGCCCAAACACCATTGCAGATGGACTCTTAACCTCTTTGGGAACCCTCAATTTTGCCTTGATTCAAGCCCATACTCGCGATATTTTGCTGGCCACTGATCCCCAAATCATTGAAGCCATGCGCCTAGTTTACGAACGCATGAAAATCATCATCGAGCCTTCCTGTGCTGTTCCCCTAGCTGCCTTACTGGCCAACAAGGAGCGCTTTGCCGGAAAAAAAGTCGGCATCATCCTCTCCGGTGGAAATGTGGACTTGGGGAAACTGCCTTTTTAAGCCCCATCAGCTAATTCGCACAAAAAAACCCGAATCAGGAATAATTCGGGTTTTTTTTATGCTACACTGCTTTACTTCTTCTTACTCTCCGCTACGGCATGGTGCGCGGCGCGGGCGGCAAAGGCCATGTAGGTTAACGAAGGATTTTGAGTTGAAGTTGAGGTCATGGAGGATCCGTCGGTCACGTACACATTCGGCACGGCGTGCAACTGATGGTTGGCATTCAACATGGAGGTCTTGGGATCCTTACCCATACGCACCCCACCCATCTCGTGGATATCCAAGCCTGGTGCTTGCTTGCTGTCGGAGGTTTGGATATTGGTAAAGCCTGCCTTCGTAAACATTTCCGACATCTGCTCGAGGTAGTCCTTCACCATCTTCTCGTCGTTGTCGTCGTAATCTATAGAAACCTTCAACTGTGGCATACCCCACTCATCTTTCAAATTGGAATCTAATGCCACGTAGTTACTTTCCTTTGGCAGCGTCTCACCCATCATGTGCGAGCCTACATGCCATGGGCCATATTGCCCTGGATTCAGGAGGTTGTTTTTCAGTTCCATCCCGATGCCACTGGTATCTGGTCCTACTCCACGACCGGCCGAGAAGCCTGCCGCATAACCCCGTAGAAAGTCAGTTTCCTGCTTGTACACATTTCGGAATCGTGGGAAATACCCACTCGTAGGTCTACCTCCAGACGTGGTGTATTCGGCATGACCTTCGTACTCTCCAGACACGCGAGCGCGGTAATTGTGGAAGGCTACATACTTGCCCAATACCCCACTGTCATTCCCCAATCCATTCGGGAAACGGGTGGAGGTAGAGTTGAGCAGAATGGCATTGGTATTCAAGGCTGCCGCATTGATGAAGAGCACGTCTGCGTAAAATTCTTCCACTTCTTTGGTCAATCGATCAATGATGCGCACCCCTGTAGCCTTTCCTTTTGCCTCGTCGTAGATGACCGAATGCACCACCGCATCCGGACGGATGGTCAAGTTGCCGGTCTTCAAGGCCCAAGGAATGGTGGAGGAGTTGGAACTAAAGTAGCCTCCAAACGGGCAGCCTCGCTGGCATAGGTTTCGGTTTTGGCAAGACCCTCTGCCTTGCGCTGCAAAGGCATCTGCATTACCGTGAATGTGGGCACAACGTGCCGAAATCACATGCCGCTCTCCTCCATACTCCTTCTTCATGGTCTCGGCGAAGTACTTCTCCACCACATTGAGTTCGTAGCCTGGAAGAAATTCCCCATCGGGTAGGTGGGCAATACCATCCTTGAATCCAGATACACCGGCAAATTTCTCCACATGGCTGTACCATTTTTCGATGTCTTTGTATCGAATTGGCCAGTCTACTGCAAAGCCATCGCGGGCAGGTCCCTCAAAATCAAAGTCAGACCAGCGCTGTACTTGACGTGCCCAAAGCAGGGATTTGCCTCCCACTTGGTAGCCACGAATCCAATCAAACGGCTTTTCTTGTACATAAGGGTGCTCGGCATCCTTCACAAAGAAGTGCATGGCATCCTCTCGAAAGGCATAGCACTTGCTGATCACCGGATTTTCTTCCTTGATCTTCTCGGTGAGCTGCCCCCGGTGGGGAAACTCATGCGGAAGCATGTTGGTGGTGGGGTAGTCTTTGATGTGTTTGACATCTGGACCTCGCTCAATCATTAGGGTTTTCACACCCAAATCACAGAGTTCTTTTGCTGCCCAGGCACCACTTATTCCAGAGCCCACAACGATGGCTTGGTAGGTACGCTCCTGCGTACTGCGTAAGTTAAGGTTAGCCATTTACTCGTGGTTTTTGAAGGTCTGAAATCAATACTGCCCCATTGTATTCTCCTGGAATCAAGGAGTAAGGAATGATTTCGGTTTGAATGTATTCAGAGGCCATGTAGCCTTGGATGGTAAAGCGCTTCACACTGCTGAGGAAATAGCCAATACCAGCAAGGCGCTTACCCTCGGGGGTATCGTCCCCTGTAAGTGCTCCTGCCTCTAACAAGTAGGTTTCTTTTTCTTTGGTGGAAAGCGCATCAAATTTCTTTCCAGTGGTTTTTTCTGTGTAATCCGGGAATGCCTCCAATCCTGCAGTAAATTTTTCTCGGTTTTCTTGGGTATAGCAGTCGTTGACCATCACCAGGATAAAGTCCACTACTTCCAAGTCCAAGGCTCCTTTGATCTCCCCGGCAGGGATGATGGTATCGGAAATGGCTGCAAGTAGGGCTTTCTGTGTAGCAGTGATTTTGAGGTTTTCGTAAGCGGCAAGGATGTCTTCCTTGCTAAAATCACAGGAGGGAATCAGCGCAAGCCCTCCAGAAATCAGGGCAATATGCCGCAACGCATGACGTCTGTTCATACTAAAAGATTAGTTGGGTTGGTTGGTAATTGAAAAATTAAAGTAGGTATTTTTTTCCAAGAAACGCTACCTGAACATCAGGAAACTGAAACTTATCGGGTAATGGTACTCAATTCCCCAAAGGTAGCCGCATTGCCATCGACTGTACGCAGGGCTTTTAACCGAACATAACGAAGTTGTTGGGGAGCAAATCGGATGATTTGCTCGATGGGGTTGTTTTGAATATTCGCAAATTCCCCCTGGGCTAAAAGAACCCAGGTACTGCCATCCAAACTTCCTTCCAAGGCATACTCAGCAATGAATCCACTCGGATATCTCGCCTGCATGGGCAAGTAGCGAAGGCCTTTTAGCGCTACTTTTTTTCCTAAATCGAGTTCCAAGGCATTGGAAGGGGATGTCCAAAAGGTATGGGGCAACTCATCGATGGCGGCTTGGGCTTTGGAGTCGGTGGAAAGCACTTTCCAGTTTCCTTTGACTAGGTCCAGGTCTTGGCGACTGATAGCCGAGCTTTTCCCCGTCCTCGCATCCACTACGATCGCTTGTACCGTGGCAGGCTGCTCCAATAAAAAGGGTTTGTCGTAGCGATTTTTCCCCGCTAGGGGTACACTACCATCCAAGCTGTAGTAGATGTCAAGTCCAGGGTCTGCGGCGGTGATCGATACAAGCCCAGCGGTTGATCGGTTGATCTTTGGGGGAAAAACCAAGGCAGGAGCAGCATAAACGCCCAACTCCGCAATCAGAGGTTCTCCCTTTGCTTCCAGAAAGTTGATTCGAATCTTCTGGGCCTGGGTATCCGGAACTCGCAAAATACGGGTAAAGCCAATGGTAGTACCTTCCGCCAAAGGCATCCATTTCCCCTCTACTTCTTTTTCCACCGTAAAGGCGGACACGCGCTGACCGAGATTGACATATTCTTGGATCAAGATCCGATTGAATGATTGCTGTTGCCCAAAATCGAGTTCGACCGATGCCTTCCGCTCTCCCGCAGCACTGCTCCAATAACTGTCATAGTTCCCATCCAATACCTTACTTGCCGCGTAGCCTGCGCCCCGGCTGGAGCTCGCCGAAACCTTGGCACTAGTAGCCAAGCTCACCGCAAAATCCTCCTTCACTTTAGCGGCCAATTCGAGAATCGCCTTCACGTCTGAATCAGGAATCAGCCCTCGGGTATCTACGGGAAAATTGATGAGCAAGGAACTGTTTTGCCCAATGCTTTGGTAGTAGATTTCTAGAAGTTCAGGCAGTGTTTTGACTTTGTGGTCTTCGTAGGCATGGTAGTACCAGCCCGGACGGATGCTCACATCTGCCTCGGCAGGCACCCAATGGGTCCCATTTTCCTGCCCCATCGCCCACTTATCCGAGTACTCCGGCATGCCGGCATAAACGGAGTCCCGCATCAGGTTGGACCAGGTAGTTGGATAAGCAAATCCATGTTCGTTCCCCACCCAGCGCACATCCGGTCCTGCATCTGAGAAGAGCATGGCCCCTGGCTGCAGCTCCCGCACCAAAGCATGCATACTGGGCCAATTGTAGTAGGTCAACTTGTCCACTACCCGCTCCTCATTGGCACCCCCATACCAGCCGCTGCCTCCATTGGCTCCGTCAAACCAAACCTCAAAGAGTTCCCCATAGTTGGTGAGGAGTTCGGTGAGTTGATTCCGCATGTAGGTGATGTATTCTGGCTTGCCGTAGTCGGGATGGTTACGGTCCCATGGGGAGTAGTAGATCCCCACTTTCAGCCCGTATTCCCGACAGGCATCCACAAATTCCCGGATCAGGTCTCCTTTTCCCTCTCGCCAAGGGCTGTTTTTGACGGAATGCTCCGTGTAGGCCGAGGGCCAGAGCACAAAGCCATCGTGGTGCTTGGCCGTGATGATCAATCCCTTCATCCCCGCCTCCTTGGCCACACGGGCCCACTGCCGTGCATCCAGTGCGGTAGGAGCAAATTGGCTGGGCTGCTCATCCCCAAAACCCCACTCCCGATCAGAGAAGGTATTCATGTTGAAATGCACAAAGCCGTAGTACTGCAGCTCCTGCCAGGCCAACTGCCGGGCTTCCGGAATGGGATAAACCGGTGTAGGAGGAGCCGTCTGTGCAACGGCCAGCACCGGAAGAAAAAATAGAAGGAAAAAAGGTCTCATGGGTTTATTTTTCGAAAACCTAGCCATTTTGCCCCACATCTAAAAACAAAAAAGGCGCGATCTTCCTCAATTCAAACCTTTACCCCAAAATTCTGCTTATATGCTGGTCACATCCCGTATGTTCGTGTTATGAAAACACTGCTTTCTTGTTTGCTTTTGGTAGTCAGTCTTGGGCTCCAGGCCCAAATCCAAGTCAA
>JBANGF010000321.1:0-19966 GCA_037975655.1 Bacteroidota bacterium
CGCGGATGCAAACGGCAGTACAAAGGGGAAGATTCAGCTGGCAGGAGATTTGGCGGGAACGGCTGCAGCCCCTACCGTACCTGGCTTGGCTTTGAAGGCGAATGCTGCAGATGTTACTTCAGCACTTGCCACCAAAGCAAGCACTTCGGACCTGACCTCAGGCCTGGCTTTAAAAGCAAATACGGCAGACATGACTGCTGCATTGGCCTTGAAGGCACCTTTGGCATCACCTACCTTTACTGGGACAGTCACTACGGCTGCGATCAACACGGGAGCGCTTAGTTCCACGGCTGTGACCGCACCAACTTATGCCTCCGCTCCGCGGACCTTGACCTATACCGGGTCCACCATCAATTGGAACCCTGCTTTAGGTTTGAATGCAGCGATCACGCTGACCCAAAACAGTACCTTGAGCTTTACTGCGGCCCCTCCGGTAGGCTCTTACGGTACCGTGGTCCTTACCCAAGACGGTACGGGAGGTAGAACGCTTACCTTGCCTACCCTTCAGGGAGCAACCAACCAGGTCTTGGGATCGACCTCTACGAGCACGGTTGCTTTGTCTACTGCAGCGAGCTCCAAAGACATCTTGAACTTTTACTACGATGGGACCGTCGTCTATTGGAACATTGGACAGGGGTATGGTGCCGCCAGTACCACCAATTCTGGACCTACCAACCTAGCCTCAGGGGTTAGCGGGACTTTGGCAGTTGGCAATGGAGGAACTGGCCAAACCACTTTAGCAGGAGTTAAAAGTATACTAGGGCTTACCGATAGTAAAATAGCAATTGGTAGTGATGCGGGATTGACAAACCAAGGAAATAATGCAATTGCGCTCGGATACAATGCAGGACTAACTAACCAAGGTGCTTCCTCTATTGCTATTGGATATCTAGCTGGTGGTACTGCAACACAAGGTAATTCCTCCATAGCTATTGGGCCGATTTCTGGTGGAGGGGGAAATGAATCTGTCGCGATTGGATTAGCGGCTTGGACAGGAGCAAACAATGCAACTGCTGTTGGTACTTTAGCTGCTGCGGGTCATGTTAATTCTTCAGCGTTCGGCTATCAGGCCGTCACAACTTCTCCAAACACCATTCAACTTGGAGCAGATGGAGTTACTGTTTCAGGATCCACTGCGATTACTAACGTAAGGACGAGCGGCTCATTGACCGCAGGAGCAGTAACCTATCCGAATACAAATGGAACTGCAGGTCAGGTATTGACCGCAAATAATAACGGAATAGCATCCTGGGCTACACCAGCTTCCTCAGGAGTTCCTTATACCGGGGCAACTGGCGCAGTGAACTTAGGTGCCTACGATCTTACTGTAAACGGATTAACAGTGGGTAAAGGTAAAAAGGATGCAGGTACTGCCTATCAGTACAATACAGCCTTGGGAGTTAGTGCACTGAATAGTTTTACTGGCGGTACCAAAAATACTGCCTTAGGGTACAATGCGCTTTCATCAGTTACAAATACGGATCAAAACATTGCTATTGGAGTAAATGCAATGGGTTCAACTACTGATTATTTTCAACAAAGTGTGGCAGTAGGTAACCAAACCTTACAATACAACAAAGGATCGTTCAATACTGCCTTAGGTTCTAATGCACTATCCTCTTCAAATTTAACAAGTACCGCAACCTATTTAGTAGGTGTAGGAGCATTAGCCTTATGGAACAACACCTCAGGGCAAAACAATACGGCAGTTGGATCTTATGCTTTATCTACAAATACTACAGGTAATAACAATACTGCATTAGGGCAAGGCGCGGATGTAACTTCAAATAATTTAAGCAATGCAACAGCTATTGGTTATGATGCAAAAGTGAGTGCTAGCAATACCATTCAATTGGGAAATACATCCGTGACGAACGTAAAAACGAGTGGTGCTATAACTGCTCCCATTTATGCCTCTACTCCGCAAACTTTAACGGATGCAGCTACGATATCTTGGAATCCTGCGAATGGATTAAATGCGAATGTAACTTTGGGTGGAAATAGAACCCTAAGTTTTTCAGCTGCTCCCGCCTCAGGATCTTACGGAACCTTGGTGGTAACGCAAGATGCAACAGGAGGACGTACACTTACCTTGCCTTCTGTTACAAATAAAGTATTGGGTTCAAGCTCTACCACCACCATCGCCTTATCTACCACTGCCAATGCCATAGACATTGTCAATTTCTACTACGATGGCAGCAATTACTTTTGGAATGTGGGACAAGGCTACGGTTCCGCTGCCACTACGGCCACTACAAACCTTGCATCCAGTGTCACCGGCACCTTGCCTGTGGCAAATGGAGGTACTGGAGCGGCTACGCTTACAGGATATGTAAAAGGAACAGGGACTACTGCAATGACAGCTAGCGCAACTATTCCGGTTGCTGATGTTACTGGTGCCGCACCTTTAGCTTCACCAGCATTAACAGGGACACCTACAGCTCCCACGGCCACGGCAGGTACTAATACCACCCAAATTGCAACTACGGCATTTGTAACTGCGGCAGTTTCAGCATCTGGTGGGGGATCGGGTACCTATACGATTGGATTAAATAATGCCCTTGGAGGATATGTGGTGTATGTTACGCCTAGTGGTAAGCATGGTATAGTTGCTGAAACTATAAATCAATTCACTGGATCGAATATTGAAGATATGTATAGAAAAATCAATGATCCAAATTTACATAGTACTGCAGGAAAGGAATTTACTGATTGGAGAATTCCTACTATTTGGGAAATGCAGCAAATGTATCCTTATAGAAATTCAATCGGGGGTTTTGATTTTAATTACTATTATTTTACTTCCTCAAACTTTACAACAACCAATTCAGGATTAGTCATTGATATGAGTAATGGTGGTGTTGGGTCTGGATATACTCAACCATTGAATCTTCGCGCAGTCCGTTCCTTTTAATTAGTTATGAAGGTATTCCTGACTTTTCTTTTCCTAGTTGGTGCATTTAATGTCCAGGCGCAGCGAACGGTATTCGGTGGGCATAATAATTATGTAGCGCCGGTTGCTCCACCTTCTATAGTGACCACGGGCCTTGTTTTGAATTTGGATGCTGGGAATGCTGCAAGTTATGCTGGGACTGGCACCACCTGGACTGACCTATCAGGCAGAGGAAATAATGGCACGCTCTTCAATAGTGTTGCTTATAGCTCAAGTAATCAGGGCACTTTAGTTTTTGATGGATATACTCCTGTTCAAGGTCCTAACCCCTATGTCCTTTTACCCACAAATGCAGACTTTGATTTTGGAACTGGTGATTTTACAGTTGATATATGGGTTTACATAAAAACTCTAAATGATCATCCCAATTTGTTATCCATCAATGTGGATGAGTCAACTAATTTTTCAGCATTAAGAATGAGTTATTATCTTGGTAATTTAGGTATAAGTCATTCTTATGATAATAATAATTGGGCTGCACAAAAGAGCACCCCTATTTCTACAAATGCCTGGAAAAACATAGTAGTGTCTAGAATTTCAGGTCAGGTTACGGTATACATTAATTCAGTTTCTGCATTGACATATTCATTGCCGGGCGCTCTGATGACAAATCTCCGAAATGTACTTGGAACAATATATCCAACATTTGGTAATCCGGGATTTTTTAATCTATCAGGGAACATCGCTACTACAAAATTTTACAAAGGCAAGGGGCTGACCGCTTCTGAAGTGACTACCCAGTTTAATCTTCTTAAATCCCGCTTTGGCTTGTAATATGAAAAACCTCCTCACTCTTCTTTTCCTAACTGTTGCCTTGGTATGCCATGCGCAGGAATCCTTTTTCAGAGGAAATAACAATTACCAAGCGCCTCCTCCCCCGCCTTTTCAGGCACCAGCAATCGTAACAGCGGGCTTGATTCTAAATCTAGACGCAGGAAATCCGGATAGCTACCCAAGAACAGGCTCCACCTGGACAAATTTAGTGACTGGGAATGCGGTACCCAGTTTTTCAATAAATGGAGGCACTTATTCAAGTACTGACGGAGGCGTAATCAGATTTCCAAGCACAGGAGGTTTTGCACAATCTTCTACTGGATTTGCCAACTTAACTGCTTATACGGTAGAAGTTTGGGTCAAATCAGCTGGAACACGAGGTGATTATAATCCAGCAGTCATAAGTAATTACGTGCCCTGTTTTTTCTCTGAAAAATACGTGAATAACGTCAATATCGTTTTAGCTTACAACACCAGAGGATTAACAACTCCAACTGCTAACGGAAGTTATCGATATGAAGGAGCGATTTACAATAATGGATGGAATGCGTATCAGATTGGAACAAATTACTCTTCCGATTTAAATAATTGGATTCAGATCCTATTAACTTATGATGGATCCAAATTGACCATTTATAGAAATGGAGTTTCATTAGGAACAAGTCCAGCATTGAACATTGGTTCATTAAATTCTACATCAACAGGCTATTACATTGCTCACCGTTGGGACATGACTGATGGGGTCTATGGGGACTACGCAATCGTAAATATGTACAATAGGGCATTGACCGCTTCGGAAGTCTCCACCAACTTTAACGCGGTCAAATCTCGTTTCGGCATTTAAATAGACCAAGAAGGGATCAAATTCCTCAAACCCAATGGACATCGCCCATTGGGTTTTTTGATGACCTCCTCCTACACATTCTTTTGGATCCATGCTATTGGGTAAATCCGCCTTTTTTTTGATTATCCGATTGCTACAACCTAATTCAATTCGTCCCTTTCTATTTTCCCCTTTGCTCACCGGCAAAGGGGCTTATTGTTCTAATTCCTTACTTCCTTCAGTAGAATTGGCGCGGCGCAAGCGGTGGTTCAAGCGATTTTCAGTTATTTTAGCCGAAATTCTCGCCATGAAAGTAGCTGTAAACGGGGTATTATTGTTTTTAAGTCTGTTTGTCCTTCCTATGGCTTACGGTGGAGGCAAGTATTTTACCTGGTTTGATGGCCCTTCCAAGGCACGTGTTCGTCTGGAGGTGACTACAGGCCAATTGTTGAAGGAGGTTTCGGTGGGAAATTGGCAACCTGAGGATCAGATTCAGCTTCCCCTAGATTTGGTCACCGCACTACCGCCCAGGCTTTCCAATCACTATTTTTTTACCGAAGATTTCAACAAAATCATCCTTACGGTAGACGGGACAGGACAGGTCTATGCCTTGGACCTTGTCACCAAACAGCTGAATAGGGTGGACCGTACCTTTTATTCCGGGTATAATTTTGGAGCTACCCTTTTTGAGCGAAAGGGAATTATCTACAGCGTCGGGGGCGTGGGCTTTTGGGCTTACAGCCAAGCGATTACCTATTTTGATCAAAAATCAGCAGAGTGGCAGGCAGTTCGTCCCAAAACCTCTGGCCCAGAATCCATTTTTGATGGGTACCAGGGCTATTCCGAATCCGCGGATAAATTTTTTACCGGAGGGTCAGAAATAGGGAAGTTCTTAGAGAATGTTCCGCTGGACATCAATAAGGAAGTTTATGCCTATGATTTCAAAACGAACAACTGGGAAGTGCTGGGGGAAATCAACCCGCTCCTTTTTGAGGATACCGATCGGGAACTGGCTTGGAATGGACAGTTTTTCATTCAATTTTCGAGAGAAAAAGTTTACCTCATTGATCCAGTAGCAAATCAGATTTTGGTTTACCAAAGTACCAAAGAACAATTTCAGGGAGGTGAATTTAGGTTTGTTTCTGGGGGCGAAGTCTTCTGTTATTGGGACTTGGAAACTGGACCCGTGAGTAGCTTTTCCATTTCGGAGCTTCAAGAAAAGGCAACCTTAATAGGTCCTTTTTACAGTCCAAAAACTTCTTATACGTGGTATTACGTAATCGGCGCTGCAAGCGGGATAATCCTACTGCTAGGCTTATTCCTGCGTAAAAGATCCAAAAAATCGAAGCTGCTCCACTTTGATACCCAAGAAAAGGTGCTCATTCAAGCCTTCTTAGCGCTACCTGCCGGTAGTTTCCTTTCTACGGTGGAGGTAAATGAACTTTTGGGCTTATCAGCGAAGACCTTGGAAAACCAACGAAAGATTCGTTTGAATACCATCGCCAAGCTCAATCAGACAATTCAGCTGTATTTTAAGGTCGATAAAGCCATTGAGCGGCATGTTTCCCCAGAAGACAAGCGACAAACTCGCTATTCCCTAAATGCAGAAGCCGCCAAGGTCCTAAGTGCTTTTTTCCAGTAATCTAGCTTGTTTTTGTAAGTTTTGTGATTTTTTCAAATAGGTGAATAACCCAAATCACCTATTTTTTAATCTTCTGATGGGATTGCCTCTTTAGTTTTAGGAATTCAGTAATTCCACCACTAACCCAAATTCCATCTGTTTATGAAACAAGTTAAACTTGCTGTGTATATCCTCGCCGGAATCACGGTTGTATCCTTTTTTCTAACCTGGTTTACCGCCTCTGCCAGCATTTCCATTTCTAGTGATTTTGGAGGAGGGGGATCCGATGCCTCTGAATCTGTCATTGGGCTTTTTTCAGGGCAAGGATTTTTTGGATTACTTCTTTTGGCAGGGTCAGTCTACATGTTCCACAAGGAAATCAAATTTGCCTTTTTACCGAGCGTATTTAATATTTTAAATGGGCTTGTGGTCCTGTATGTCACCACAGGAGTAAAATATAGCTCTAGTTCTATTGCCGGCTCTGCTACCTCTGGTTTGTATCCAGGAATTGGGGTGTACCTCTTTATGTTGGCCTCTACGCTTCTTCTAGGCGTTTTGTTGGTGAAGGAATTCAAACCTGAGTTATTTGAAAAAGGAGGGGCGATTGACAAAATGACCCCTTTGGATTTTATTTCTAATGAATATGTAGTAGGAGGCGCCATCCTTGGCTTGGAGTTTTGGTGTAGCCAAAACATGGGCGAATTTGGTTCCTTTTCAGGGTTTTTATTAGGGGCACTATTTTTTGTAGCCGCTCCCTATTATTTAGCCAAATTGGGCAAGTTTGACTTGATCCAGAACTTAATCCTATCCCATGTAGTGGTCTATGTGTTGATCTTGGTTTTTGGTTTTCTAGACCTATACAACTACGAAAATGCTTTACGTTCCGTAGGGGAAAGCTTTTTTTCCATCACCTTGCTTGCTTTAGTCTATGAGTTTGTTATTCGAAAGAAAAGCGATTTGATCCCTCCGAAAGCCCGTGAGCTAGTTGAAAAATTAGATTTGAAAAAAATTGTAGCGATTTGGGGGGTTGTGATTCTTATCCTATTTGCGAAGCAATTCTTTACCAGCATGTCGAGTGAAACTCAGTATGGCCAAGAGGAAGAGACTACCGAAGAAGTGATTGAAGAAGAAGCACCAGCTCCTAGCCAAGTGGAAGAGCAAGTGCAAGAGCAGGAAGAAGAAAGTTCCTATGCTGAGCCAAGCCCTGCACCCGCAGCAGAGGCAGCTCCAGCAGCTCCTCAAAAACAAGCTGTGCAACTGTATTCCATCCAAGATCCAGACGGCTACACCAATTTGCGAGCTACTCCCGGAGGAACCATTATCCGAAAAGTATACGAAAACGAAACCTTTGAATTAGTGGAAGCAGGCGAGACCTATTCCAAAATCAAATTGAAGGATGGTACTACAGGGTTTTTGCATAACTCACGTATCGCTGTTGCAAAATGATGGGGCCTCTTTCTAAGAATCTGAAATTTCAGAATAGCACCTTGGGCAAGATGTTCGGGGGCTATTTCGTAGCCTTAATGCTTCTTTTTACTTCCTGCAACTCGTTTCAAAGCAGTGAGACTGGAGAAATTGAAGACTTGATGGAACAAAACCTGGAAGTGCTAGAGGATGACCAAATTGGTTTTTTGATCAAGATTCCTTGGGAATTGTACCAATCCTGCGATTTGAATGAGATTTTAACCCCTGAAAATCTAAAAAACGGATATTTTACTTGGCGGGATTATCCACAACAGCTTCAGATCCCATCCGCATTTATTGAAAAGAGGCCGATTTACATGTTGATTCTGTATCGAAAAATTAATTTTCGACAAGGGCGCTTGGATAATGACATTGCGATTAATAGTAATGGCCAAATAGTAGACGATACTGAGGTGGTTTACGATAACCTAGAAGTCCTTTCTGAGGAAGTACGCCTGTTTTCCACTACGGCTTCTGGCGAAATTGAGCAGCAGGTGATGCTGGGCTATGAGAATAATCCTGTCAATAGTTGGGGAATATTTAAACCATTCAATTTGAATTGGGAAGGGGGTACCAATGAGCGGGTGGATTTTTACAATGCGAGTGACCCACTTGCAAGGTGGTTATTTTACCGAATGGACTCCTATTCAAGCTTGCTAGAGCTAGAGGTGCTGAAGAAAAATAAAGAGGTCCAGGTCTTTAAGTTGGAGGGTGGGTCTTTTACACCTTCTAGCCTTACGGAAATGCAATCTTTAAAACCAATTCCTTCCCTCCCTGAAAATGCCTTGGATATAGCGGCTTCAGTGGAACGAAATTTGGATGACGAATTGTATTCTTTCTCTACTACCTGTGAAAAGAAGACTATAGCCGAGGAGGAGGAAGCGACGGAATTGATGGAGGAGCAGGGTCACGAACCGGAGGTGGAGGCTCCGTCTTTATTTTCGATTGATGACCCAGACGGCTATACCAATTTGAGGGCTACACCAGGAGGCACTGTAATTCGGAAAGTATTGGAAAACGAAACCTTCGAAATTATAGAATCTGGAGATACCTATTCGCAGGTGAAATTCGCAGATGGATCTACTGGTTTTATCCACAACTCCCGAATTATACAGGCAAATTAAAAATGGCAGATGCCTAGCTATATTGCTAAGTCTATATAGCTAGGCATCCCCTGTTTGTATCTATGAGAAATAGTGTTTTTTGGACAAAATCAGATCACTAGGACTTGAAAATTCGATTCATCAACACCCACTTTTCTCCTTCTTTTGCCCAAGGCAATGGCTTTTGGAATTTCCACATCAAGGCTTCCCATTCGGCAATCTTCGGATTTCCTTGGTCAAAAAGGGCCTTCTTCTCAAAGGTAAAGGCATCATCTGTTTCCAAAATCATAAACATTCGGTTGCCCGTCCGGAAAATCTCGATGTTTAAGATTCCCGCATCGATATCGTGCTGGGTTACCTCCGGCCAAGCATTTCCTGGGGCATGGTGAGTTTCGTATTCCTGAATCATTGCCTCATCCTCAATTAGATCCAATGCCAAACAGAATTTTTGCATCGTTATTTAGTAAAATAATGGTTAAACGCTTGAATGGTTTGTGCTGCCGCCGCATCCGAATCTGGCCATGGAAAAGCCTCTGCGGAGACATACCCAGAATAGCCAATGTCCTGCAAAGCCTTCGCCACGGAATTCATTTCAGTATGGCCAAAGCCAATGGGCCGACGGTTGCTATCCGCAAAATGCACATGCCGAATCCACCGCGCATTTTTTCGAATCGATGCGGCCAAATCTTCTTCCTCAATGTTCATGTGAAATAAATCGGCTAATAATCCTACTCCAGCGATCTCCTCGGCTTCTAAAAATGCTACCGCATCCTCTAGCCGATTAAATAAGTTGGTCTCATACCGATTCAAGGGTTCATAGATCAACTCCATCCCCAAGGATATAGCCAATGCCCCCAATTCTTTCAAGGAGGCAGCCAAATCCCTCAAAGACGCTGCCCGATCCATGCCCGCATTCCCTTGCATCGATCCGATGATGGCTGGTGCTTCAAACTGCGCTCCAAAACGCATCATGTCTGCGATAAACTGAACTGCTTTCTGTCGAATTTCTGGATCAGCATCCGTCAGCGTCAACCCATGGATTACCTTGCCTGCACCCGTGCCCACCGCGGAAATGCGCATCGAGTGCGCCGTCAAACAGGCCTTCAATTCGGAAGCATCCACCGCCTGAGCTGAAGCCATAAATAGCTCCACGGCATCAAATCCAAACTCTGCCGCCTTTTGAATCGCTGCGGCTAAATCATGCCAATAGATCCATGGCCCCTGCTTGATCTCGTGCAGCAAGGCTATAGTCACACTCGAGCTAATCATCCGCTTCTGCGTCTAAGTCCACGATTATTTTGACAGTTCCCTGTGCATTTTCTGACCAGGCAACCAAGGCTGCTCCAGACTCAGACAAGGGGACTACCCGACTGATTACCTCCTTCACTGGAAATCTTCCCGCTTCCAAATAAGCTATCACCTCTGGAAATTCATCGGTACAGTTGCGCGAACCTAAAATTTCAATTTCCTTCCGCACAAAAATTCCCGTATTGAATTCCACCGCCTTCTTGGCATAGCCAATGCAGACCACGCGGCCCGTGTAGGCCACTGCCTCTACCGCTGCTCGGTAGGTAATGTGGCTGCCCACTGCCTCAATGACCACATCTGGGCCATCGCCTTGCGTGATGCGTGCCAAGCCCTCCTCCAAGGATTCCTGACTCGTATTGACGGTATGTGCAACGCCTATTTTCCGGGCTATCGCCAGTTTGGTCTCGTCCAAATCCAAGGCAATCACCTCTGCCCCTCGATTCACGGCCGAAGCAATCGCTCCCATCCCCACAATCCCACATCCAATCACCGCTACTCGATCCTTTGCCGTCACCCGACCCCGAGCTGCTGCATGGAAGCCCACCGTCAGCGGCTCTACCAAGGCCAATTCCGTCAAGGAAAGCTTTTCAGAGGAATACACATCCGTGTAGGGCACGGTGATGTAGCGCGTCATGCCTCCTGGTCGGCGCACGCCCATGGTTTTGTTGTCCTGACAAGCATTCCTACGCCCCTTTCGGCAGGAGATGCAGGTGCCACAATTCAAATAGGGATACACGGTGACTTGTTGACCTATCCGAAATCCAGCAGGCACCTCGGAGCCGATTTCTTCAATCGAGGCCCCAATTTCATGTCCCAGAATGCTTGGGTATTCCTGCAACTCAAAGAGTCCTTTGAATCCATTCAAATCTCCACCACAAAATCCCACCTTGCTAACTTTTAAAAGCAATTGATCCTTCCCCACCGCTGGCTTCGGAATATCCTTGACTTCAGTTTGGCCGACGGCCGTCAGAAACAATGCTTTCATATCTTTTTTCTTAAATCGTTTTCTGGTAATCCTTCGTACCACATTGTATTTTTAATTGGAGCAACCACCTTCGCTATCTCCTCCAAAAGGCCTTCCGGCATCTTGAAATCCAAGGCCCCCAAATTCCGTCTGAGTACCTCTCGATCACTCATGCCCACAATGGTGGTGGCAATTGCCTCTTGATCCATCGCAAATCGCATCGCCACGTCGCTCAGTGCAACCTGGTAGTCCTGACACAGGGCCAGCAGTGGTGCTTGAATCGCCTTCACCTCCGCAGGGGCGTTATGCCATGCCGGAATCGGAGCATCCGAAAGAATGCGCTGCACCAAAGGTGCCGCATTCATCAAGCCAAAGCCCTTTTCTTTGGACAGGGGCACCAGCTCCTCCATAATTTCATCCTGAATCAAGTTGTAGTGCGCCCAAGAAAGGACGGTATCAAACTCATTTTCCCGGGCCAAAGAGGCCAGATACCGGACTGGCAAGCCTGTCAAGCCGATGTACCGTGCTTTGCCGGAGGCCTTGATGTGCTGTATGGCGGGGATGGCTTCTTCGATAATTTGCTGGCGAGATACGAATTCGGTATCGTGCAACTGAAAGAGGTCCACATAATCCGTTTGCAAACGCTCCAAGGACTCATCGATGCTTTTCAAAATCCGATTGTAGGAAAAATCAAAATCGCGCAGTCCATAGCGTCCGCATTTGGTGGCCAAGTATATTTCCTTCCGCTTGCCTTTCAAGGCCCGTCCCAAGCGCGTTTCTGCCAAGGTGTCTCCATAAAAAGGTGCCACATCAAAAAAATTCACTCCCTGATCAATGGCGAGGTGCACCGAAGCGATCCCTTCCTTTTCATCACAAACCTCAAAAACGTCTCCTAAGGGGGAGGCTCCAAATCCTAGAATTGACACGAGTAGGTCCGTATTGCCCAGTTTGCGGTAATCCATGGAGTAGATGACTTTTGATAAGCTTTAAATATAAGGAAAAATGATAATGGTCAACAGTTGACGATCGGTAGACAACGGACTATAGTTCGATGTACCAAGTACGAAGTAGGGATTCGTAAGATATGAATTCCACTCAGAAAGTATCTTGGTACTTCGCCTGCCTTCCGGAGGTACTTGGTACCTAGTACACATGTATGGAATCTAAGCCAGGTCACACAAGGACTCGGCTGTGGACCGTGGTCTGTTAGCTGTTGACAAATTATCCACCCTTCAATTGAGTTACTCGCATAATTGCGGATAATCTTGTAGATTAATTTATTGAATTCAAATCATCACCCCTCATCCTCCTCCAATGAAGCCTTTCTTCTCTCTGCTGCTGCTCTTGCTCATCACCACGTCTATTGGGAATACCCAAACCTTAAAAACCAATTGGACTGATCTGGTGAATCCTGCAAATCCATTGCCTGAATACCCAAGACCGCAACTGGTTCGGGATTCCTGGCAAAACCTCAATGGTCAATGGGACTATGCGATTTTGCCCAAGGGAACAGCTCCGGAGGCAGGATTTCAAGGCAAGATCACCGTTCCATTTGCTGTAGAATCCCTTCTTTCTGGTGTGCAGAAGACGGTGGGGCCTGATCAGGAGCTTTGGTATGAGCGGCAGATTACACTATCTCTGAATCGAACCAACAAGAGGACCCTTTTGCATTTTGGTGCAGTGGATTGGGAAGCGGAAGTATGGGTCAATGGAAAGCCTGCCGGAAGTCACCAAGGAGGCTTTGATGGATTCAGCCTAGATATTTCGGACTTACTTCTCCCAGGAGACAAGCAAACGATTCGGGTTCGCGTTTGGGACCCTTCCGATGCAGGGCCACAGCCCAGAGGCAAGCAGGTGCAAGAGCCCCGGGGAATTTGGTATACGCCAGTGACTGGTATTTGGCAAACTGTCTGGTTGGAGACCGTCCCGATTCAGCACATTACTGCACTTACTTCTAGAACGGATTGGGAAAATCAGACCTTGGTTTTTCATCCTGAGATTCAAAGCAATCGTCAAGACCTGACCGTTCAAATTAGCGTGACGGATCCACAAGGGTTTTCCGAAACAAAATCTGCCAAGTTGGGAGAGTCGATCCAAATTCACATGCCAAATCCGAAACCTTGGTCTCCAAGCGATGCGTTTCTTTATCCGGTTAGCATCAAGTTGTACCAAGGTAAAAAACTGGTGGATGAGGCAAAAAGTTATGCGGCCTTTAGAGACATACGAATGGCAAAGGATGCCCATGGGCATCAGCGGATGCTACTCAATGGAGAAGAAGTATTCCAGTATGGACCTCTAGATCAAGGTTGGTGGCCGGATGGCTTGTACACGGCCCCTACAGATGAAGCCTTGGTGTTTGATATTCAAAAAACGCGTGAAATGGGGTTCAACATGATCCGCAAGCATGTGAAGGTGGAGCCGGCCCGTTGGTATTACCATGCAGACATGCTGGGAATGCTGGTCTGGCAGGACATGCCCAGTGGGGACTTGGGAAATAGATGGGAAGTACGCCCAGGGGTCATCCGAAAAGGAGTGAATAAGGAACGAACAGCGGCTAGCGAAAAAATCTTTACGACAGAATGGGCTGAAATCATCAAGGAATTCAAATTCTTCCCTTCAATTGTGGTCTGGGTTCCTTTCAATGAAGCCTGGGGACAGTTCAAAACCAAGGAAATCACGGCGCTTACTCGTGAATTGGATCCAACTCGCCTGATCAACAGTGCCAGTGGGGGCAACTTTGAACTGGAGGGCAATCGGGTCGTGGGGGATATTTTGGATTTACACAATTATCCAGATCCTGTGATGCCTGATCCAGCCGTTTTTGGAACGGACATCAGTTTGGTCTTGGGAGAATATGGAGGATTGGGATTGCCGCTAGAGGGACATACTTGGCAGCAAAAAAACAATTGGGGCTACCAAAGTTTCAAATCTAAAGAAGAATTGGAGGCGCGTTACCGAACTTTAGTAGATGATTTGAATGAATTAATACCTAAAGGATTGGCAGCTGCAGTCTATACACAGACTACGGATGTAGAAATTGAAACGAATGGATTGATGACCTACGATCGAAAAGTGATCAAAATTCCTACCGAAGTACTTTTTCAAATCCATCAGAAACTCTACCACAAGAAGCGGTAAATATTACTTCCTGTTGATTAGAGGGTTAGGCTTCAAAAATGCAAAAAATACATTTTTGAAGCCTAACCCTTATTTTTTGCAGCGAAAGGCTGAATTAATTTTAACATTAAATTGAAAAATTAGGGTTTAAAAAAGTTTTTTTTAACTATGTATCAATACGTAACATGTCGAACGGCACCTAATTAACACGAAAATATTTAGAGACTCTGTATCCAGGCTGTAGTTTAGTTAAAAGTTGTCATAAGGCTTTTTGTTTATTTTTTTTTAGGAGGGGAGTCACGGTTTTCCCCTCCTTTTTTATGAACACTTTATTCTGTAAACTTGAGTAGGAAGCAATTTTCATAGAGCTATTGATGAGAATAAGGTTAGTCTTTCCCTTGCTAGTTGCCTTGCTGTTCACCTCAGTCGGTTTGGCTGCTGACTATTCTTGGTTTAGTACGTCTACAAATTCTTGGAGAAACCATGGACAATCTGATTTTCTAGAGGGAAAGGTTTCCCTCGCAGTGTTGGATTCATTGGATAAGGTTTACAAAAAATCTCCTTACCAGTATATTTTTTATGCATTAGGCGAAAAGTACTTTGTTCAGGTGCGTTGCACTTTTGACCTCTATGAAATTCAAGGAGATAAATTGGTTAACAAATACCTGTATTTTAATCGTGGCTATACCTGTGGTACCAATACCTTTGTTCGAGACAACACACACTACATGCTTGGGGGGCATGGTTTTTGGACTAATCACCTCGATCTACTTTCCTTTGATGATTTGCATGGATCTTGGGAGTTAGTAACAACCATAAACCAACCGCCTGATTACTTCTCAGCTCGAGTGTATCAAAATTCGAAGGGGGTCTTTTCCCTATTTGGAGAAGAATTTAACCAGCGCCACGGGATTGATAGAAAAAATCCCAACGGCTACTTTTTAGATTGGAAAACCAAGGAATGGAAAGAGATAGAAATCAAAATTGAAGGGCTTGACCAACAACTCCTCTCCGAAAAAGGAGGGCTATATTTTATTCAAACCAAAGACTATGCCTTTTGGGCTTCTACCAATGGATTGAGAAACATAAGTTGGAATTTGATTGAAAAAGAAACGGGCAAGATTTTTTACTTTGACTCAAAAAATATTGACATGGGGATAGCACCTTACCTGGAAATTGTAGGGAATGTGCTGACCTACCCTGCTCCTAGCGGACAACTCAAAACACTCGATCTTGATGAAATTCGAAAAAAATCAAAAGAGGTAGGCTACATCCGTGTAAAAGAAACTGCGGGATTTGGAGTTAACTACACTTGGGGATATCTTCTTTTTTTTGTGCTAGTAGCTTGCGGTTGGGTGGTAGTCAAAAAGGTCTTGCCAAAAATAAAACCAAACGTGACTCAGCCCAAGGAACCTAAAAAACGAGAGCCTCTCGAAGTCCTACTGCCGTATTCTGGGCAGCTCTTGACCACCGAAGTGCTCGACCAACTCCTAGGAATAGATAATCAAACCAACTTTGATTCACGTCGCATGAAACGCGCACGCCTGATCAATGACATCAATGAACAATACCTAGCCCATGCAGGTAAAGAGTTGATTACCCGTGAAAAAAAGGCAGAAGACAAGCGGTTTGTTTACTATAAAATTCAGGCTTAAATCCTTCTGACTGCAGGCAATTTCTTCCGTTTTTTCGTGGTCTTCCCCGAATATAGCCGTACTTTTGTCCGGATTTTTACTCCCCATGCTCGAGAAATTACAAAGCCTTAAAGACCGTTTTGAAGAAGTAGGAAAGCTCATCATTTTGCCAGACTCCATGGCAGACATGAGTTCCTATGCCAAGCTTACCAAAGAATACAAAGACTTGGAAAAGCTCGTAAGTGTAGCCGATGCCTATTCCTTAGTCTTGCAAAACATCGATAGCGCCAAGGAAATCCTAGACAAGGAAAAGGATCCGGAGTTTCGGGAAATGGCCAAGGCGGAACTGGAGGAGCTGCGTGAAAAGAAAATCGTCCTCGAAGAAGAATTGAAGCAACTTCTCACACCCAAAGACCCGAATGACTCCAAGGACTGTATCCTTGAAATTAGAGGAGGTACTGGCGGGGATGAGGCCGCCATTTTTGCTGGCGACCTATTTCGGATGTACGAGCGCTTCTGCGAGTTGCAAGGCTGGAAGTTGACCGTATTGGATTTGACCTTCGGCTCCGCAGGGGGCTACAAAGAAATTATCGCCACGGTATCCGGAGCAGATGTGTACGGCATGCTGAAGTACGAATCGGGCGTGCATCGGGTACAGCGTGTGCCCGCTACCGAATCCCAAGGCAGAGTACACACCTCAGCAGCTTCTGTAGCCGTACTTCCTGAGATGGATGAGGTAGAGGTGCACTTGGACATGAACGATATCCGAAAGGATACCTATTGTTCCTCTGGCCCTGGAGGGCAGTCAGTCAATACGACCTATTCGGCCGTACGCCTAACGCACAACCCAAGCGGTCTGGTGGTGACCTGTCAGGATGAAAAGTCTCAAATCAAAAACTTTGAAAAGGCACTAAAAGTACTTCGCTCCAGACTTTACGAAATCGAGCTAGCCAAGCACAACGAGGCCGTGGGGGCGCAACGTAAATCCATGGTGGGCAGTGGCGATCGCTCGGACAAAATTCGTACCTACAACTATCCCCAGTCGCGTGTCACTGATCACCGCATCAACAAGACCGTATACAATCTACCCGAGGTCATGGATGGACGGATCGAAGAATTTATCTCTGCCCTCCGCATGGCAGAAAATTTAGAAAAAATGCAGGCGGGAGGCATTGACTGATCCTTTTGGCCTTGTAAAGAAGGCTAGAAGCCCGTATATTCGAAAAATCACGCAGAACGAGTTAACCTACACCCCACATGCTTATCGAAGGAGAAAGAGAGATTCAATTGGTAACCTGGAATGAATCTCATTTTCATCAACTGTACCCCATTGCCAACAATCCAAAAATTGCCATGAACCTGCGGGATAGCTATCCGCATCCCTACACGATTCATGATGCCAGACACTGGATCGAACACAACCAAAAGTTCAATCCAGCACAAAACTTTGCCATCGAATTTGAGGGTAGACTCGCAGGTGCTATCGGGGCCGAACGGGGGAAAGATGAACTTCGAACCAACATGGAGCTTGGATTTTGGGTAGGCGAACCTTTTTGGGGCAAGGGCATTGCTACCGAAGCAGTGAAATTGTACACCGACTACATCTTTGACAAGTTTGATATCCAGCGCATCTTTGCTCAAGTCTATGACTTTAATGGAGAATCCATGAATGTGCTTGAAAAGGCGGGCTACATCCCAGAGGCCATCCTGAAAAAAGGATTTATCAAACGCGGCACTGTGGGCGATATCTTTCAGTATGTACGAGTGAGGGGAGAGGAATAGTATCAAATAGCAAGTATCAAGTAGAACTTTGTACCAAGTACGAAGTACAATGTACAAAGTAGGAAATACGAGATACTGAATTCCATAGGTAGGATTTCTTCAACATTCTTCAATCAGCATTCGACATTCGAAATTAACTTTCATTTCGTATTTCGTACCTCACACTTGCCTTCGTGCCTGGTACCTTGTACAACTTGAATTCCTACTTTGTACCTGGTACATTGTACAATTGGAATCCCTAATTCAACATTCTTCAATCGGAGTTCAGCATTCGACAATAGAAAGAGTATCAAGTAACAAGTATCAAGACGCTTGAAATTGTAAAACTCGAATCCCTACTTTGTACTTCGTACTTGGTACATTGTACTCAACTTCGTATCTCATGAAAAACCTCCTCCTCCTCTCACTAATCCTCTTGATTGCCTGCGGTCCCCAGGAACGGGTGTCCAAGGAAGCCTTTGAAGAAGTGCAACTCAACAATGAGGTAAAACGAATTACCGAGGTGACGATATTGGAAGAGGCAATGGTTTGGGGAGACTCCATTACTCAAGAAGCACAAGCCCAATTGACCGCTCAGCTGCAGGAGGCCATTGCGGCTAATGGACCTGCAGGGGCGCTTGATTTTTGCAAGGTCAATGCCTTGCCCCTCCTGAAATCGCTAGAATCCAAACATGCAGTGACTATACGCCGGGTATCTTCCCAACCCAGAAATCCTGCAGATGCCCCCAATGCTCAGGAACTCCCCCTCCTGGATGCCTATGCCTACAATGCGGAGAACAAAATTGCAAGTGATCCGAGTATCCAAAAAATCGAGAATGGAGAAGTCCTACTGTACACCAAACCCATCTTGATGGCCTATGCCCTCTGCTTAAGTTGCCACGGCGATCCCAAAAAGGACATCGCTCCTGAAACTACTACCAAACTCAAGCAGCTCTATCCTCAAGATCCTGCCATCGGCTATGCGCTGGGAGATCTTCGTGGCATGTGGGCCCTACGATTGCCCAAAAAAGAGGTGGTAAAAAGGCTTTAAGAAGTAAAAATCCAATTTTTTCTTTTTTTTCGAAACCTAGGTTTACACTTAGGCTTGGATTTCGGATTTCAAACGCTCAAAAAAATGAGCGACCATTTATCACATGCGTTACCCTAGCTCGGCGAAAATGTGTATTTTCATGGGGATGTCGTCCCCACGAACTTGATGAAAAGAATCCTCGGCCTTTTATTTCTGAGTTTGATGAGTTTCCAACTCAATCCTGCTCCCGTATTTGAGCCTTACACCCAAACCTTGGGTGGGACATCGGTTTCTTTTGACATGACCCCAATTCCTGCCGGCAGCTTCTGGATGGGCTCAGCAGACCCCTCCTTCCCAGATCAGCAACCGCGTCATCAAGTGCAGCTTGATGCCTTTTGGATGGGAACCCATGAAGTAACCTGGGATGCCTTTGAACTTTTTTTGGACAAGCAATACGAGCAAACCATCACCGAAGGTGGGGTGCCCGCACGAGTGGATGCGCTTTCGCGTCCCAGTTTGCCCTACCTAGACATGACCTTTGGTATGGGAAAGGAAGGCAAACCTGCCGTGGGAATGACCCAGTATGGAGCCCTTCAATACTGCCATTGGCTTTACTTGAAGACCGGAATTTTCTACCGACTTCCCACTGAAGCCGAGTGGGAATATGCTGCTCGAGCGGGATCGGAGGAACGGTTTTTCTTTGGAACTTCTCCTGCTACCTTAGGAAACTATGCCTGGTATGCAGGCAATAGCAACCAAACTACGCAGGTGGTTGGAACCAAAAACCCCAATCCCTGGGGACTGCACGACATGTATGGCAATGTGACCGAATGGGTGATTGACCAATATGCCCCTGAATTTTACAGCAAATCTCCCGCGAGCAATCCAATCAATCGAGCAACTAAACTCTACCCACATTCCCTCAGAGGAGGAAATTTTGCCTCTCCTGAAGCCAGTTTGGGTTCCGCCTTTCGGGAGTATTCAGACCCCGTCTGGAAACGAATAGATCCTCAAATTCCAAAAAGTCAGTGGTGGTTTCCGGAAGCTCCCTTTGTGGGCATGCGGCTCGTTCGTCCCTTGATTCCTCCCTCTCCTGAAGAAATTTTCGCCTATTACACGCAGGCACCCCTTGTCGATTATTGAACCCAATCTCACCTCCCTATGAAAAAAAATCCCAACCGTCGAGAATTTATGAAGACCTCCGCCCTACTGACAGGAGGTCTACTCGCACCCTCTTTCCTAATCCCTGGAGCTTATGCCGCCCCACAAAATACACTCAAACTAGCCTTGATTGGCTGTGGAGGCCGTGGCACTGGCGCCGTGTTCCAAGCCTTTGATACTGGGCATCCGATTAAGTTGGTCGCCATGGCCGATGCCTTTGGCGATCGACTCGAAAGCAGCTACAAACCGATTA
>JBANGF010000228.1:0-6174 GCA_037975655.1 Bacteroidota bacterium
GCCATGGATTGGGGAACTCTTCCGAAAGTCTTTGGAAAAGAAGGGGGAACAAGCAATTCGAAGATGGAAAAAGTAATCACCAAAAATTAATTTTTTTATGGGTCTTTACCCTTTGGAATGGCAACTTTTTTAGTTGGGTTTACCCAAAAATTACTGAATAAATTATTTTGTTGGGAGGAGCTCCCACTTTTCAATCGAATTGTAAAATTTTAGCCTTCAAGTTGAAATTTGAACAAGTCAAATTCTCATTTATTCATCATTTGGGGAGATTTTCCTTTTTTTTAGGCATGACTGTTCAACAAAAAAATCCCCTAAAAATTTCTTGAATTTTTTACTAAAAACTATTGCCGACACGTAATCTTTTGGCTACTTTTGAAACAAAGTGGGAAAAAGTGGGGGAAAGTGGTAAATTTTAAGACTTCTTTTCTTACTTTTGAACACTTCAAATTTTACCGAATAGCAGACCATTCATGTTCAACAGTCAATACGATAGCAAGCTGGATCCCAAGGGTCGTTTGGCATTGCCCGCCAAGATTAAGGCGGCAATACCTCAGGCCAATGGCATGACGCTCATGCTCCGCATGGCTGAAGACAAATGTTTGGCTCTCTATCCAATGGTAGAATACAAAAAGCTAGAGAGTCAAATCAAATCCCTGAACATCAACAATGCAGAACAACGCATGTTGCAGCGCTCTTTTTTCAATTCCATCGTCGAGGTAGAGTTGGATAGTGCAGGGAGATTGTTGATTCCAAAGCTGTACCAAACCTATGCTGGCCTGGAGAAGGATGTGGTGGTTGTTGGCATGGGTACCCGAATTGAACTCTGGAATCCTGAACAGTACCTAAAGAACATTATTGTGGATACGGCGGACTTGTCTAGCCTGATGGAAAAGTACCTCTCCTAAGCGCGATGTCTACTCCGGTTTACCATATCCCAGTGATGCTCGACCAATGCATTGAAGGTTTGGCTATTCTCCCCAATGGAGTGTATGTCGACGTGACCTTCGGTGGAGGAGGGCATGCCAAGGAAATTTTAGCTCGTTTGGAAGGAGGACATCTTTTCGGTTTTGATCAAGACAGCGATGCCTTGGCCAATGCGCCGCAAGATTCTCGTTTCACTTTTGTACAAGCCAATTTTAGGGACATCAAGCGGTACCTGCGATTGCACGGGATCAAAGAAGTCGATGGAATATTGGCGGATCTTGGGATTTCCTCCCACCAAATAGATGCTCCTGAAAGGGGTTTTTCTACTCGGTTTGAAGGAGACCTTGACATGCGGATGAATCAATCTGCAGAGTTCAGTGCCAAAGAGCTACTTGCTAGCGCGGATGAGGGGAAGTTGCACAAGATCTTAGGGATGTACGGGGAGATTAAGAATGCCAAGACTCTTGCGCAGGCCATTGTGGCGGAGCGTTCGGTGAAGCCCTTTACCACTACGGAAGGGTTTACAGCATTTTTAAAGCGCTTTGCGCCTCGAGGAAAAGAATTTAAATACTACGCACAGGTATTTCAAGCCTTGCGGATAGAGGTAAACGACGAAATGGGGGCTTTGGAGGAAATGCTGCTAAGCGCAGTAGAGCTCCTAAAGCCTGAAGGGCGTCTGGTAGTGATGAGCTACCATAGTTTAGAGGATCGCTTGGTCAAGAGTTTGATGACCAAAGGGAAGTTTCAAGGGGAAGTGGAGAAGGATTTCTACGGAAATCTCCTTCGTCCACTAGAACCAGTTAGCCGGGGAGCCATTACGGCTTCGGAAGAAGAGTTAGCGCGAAATTCCAGATCTAGAAGTGCCAAGTTGAGAGTAGCGAAAAAAATAGGAAAATGAGTCAGAATACCTTCAAGAACAAGTTGAAAGAAGGGAGCACAAAAGGTCGCTCAGGGAAGACCATCTTTTCTTGGATCGAAGAAAAGTTTGATGTCAAGCGAATTCTCGGAGAAGGGGTGCCTGTGCAATTGGTGCCACCGGTAGGATTTGTGGCTTTGCTGGCTTTGATCTACATCTACAGCAACCTGCGTGCAGAAAACAAGATTCGAGAAATTGATAAGGCGAAGCAAGAAGTAGCTGATCTCCGTGCGGATGTCACTACGCTAGAAGCCGAATACATGAAAAGCAGCATGCAGTCTGAAGTTTCCAAGCGCGTCGCTGCAATTGAACTCTATGAATTGAATGAACCTCCGGTAAAAATAGAACTGCCTAAAAAGTGAATATCAAACGCTCCATAGTGATCCGAGTTCGGGTGATCTTCATCCTGGTGGCTTTGGCGGCTTGTGCGATTCCGTACAAGGTGGCGATAGTTCAGTTGGTGGAGGGAGAAAAGTGGAGAGCAAAGGCACAAGAGTTAAACTTTCAATACCGAGAGGTACCCGCTACACGAGGCAATATCTATGCTTCTGATGGAAGCCTTCTGGCGACTAGTTTGCCTTTTTACCAAGTGGCCATCGATCCCACTGTAGTGGATGATGTGGTATTTAAAGCTGGCATTGATTCCTTAGCGAATCTTTTGGCTAATTTTTACCAAGACAAGTCTGCTACAGCTTACAAGCGAATGATTCAAGATGCCAGAACGAATCAAAAGCAGTACTTGATGATCAATAGAAAGCAAATCAATTACCAGGAGATGCAGACTATGAATAACTGGCCAATTTTTAAAGAAGGAAGAATAAAGGGGGGAGTGATTTATGAAAAAATTGAAAAGCGCTACCAACCCTTCAGTTCTTTGGCTAGCAGAACCTTAGGAACCTTGAATCAGGATGGAGTTGGCTCTGGTATTGAATACAGTTTCAACAAACAGTTGAAAGGACAAAATGGAAAAGCATTGTTTCAGCGCTTATCTAGAGGAGTATGGAAGCCACTTTTTGATGTAGATGATGTAAAGCCATTGGATGGCTACGATATCCAAACTACCCTGGATGTCAACATTCAAGACGTGGCTGAAACTGCCTTAAGAAAGCGCTTAAAAGAAACAGAGGCTGCATTTGGCTCTGTCATCGTGATGGAAGTGGCTACAGGCTATGTAAAGGCTATTTCAAATTTAGAAAGAAATGCTGCTGGCACGGGCTATGTAGAAAGTTACAATTATGCAGTAGGCGATATGGGCAGTGTGGAACCGGGTTCAACCTTTAAGTTGGTGTCCATGCTCGCCTTGTTGGAGGAAAACAAAATCAGTCCCAATGATATGATTGAGACTGGAAATGGCGTATATCGATTCTATGGACAATCGATGATCGACGCCAAAAACGGCGGGTATGGAACCATCACCATCCGTCAGGCATTTGAAAAATCCTCCAATGTGGCTATCTCCAAATTGGTGGATCGGCATTTTGGATCTAGTCCCTCCAAATTTTTGGCCTATGTTGACAAGGTTGGCTTGGCCCAGCCTCTCAGCTTGCAACTTATAGGAGAGGGTAAGCCTTTCTTCAAAACTCCAGGCGCCAAAGACTGGTATGGAACCTCCCTGCCCTGGATCTCCATTGGTTATGAATCCAAATTAAATCCAATTCATACCCTGGCATTTTACAATGCAGTGGCGAATGGAGGGAAAATGGTGAAGCCACTTTTTGTCAAATCGGTTAGCAATGGGGCGCAAACTATCGAAACCTTTGAGCCTGTAGTCATTCGCGAATCCATCGCCTCACCAAAAACGATTACCCAACTTCAAGAACTCCTGCTTGGAGTGGTAGAAAATGGGACTGCGCGTAACATTAAGAATCCAAACTATAAAATCGCTGGTAAAACAGGGACTGCTCAAAAATTAATAAAAGGGAGTTACCAAGAGGTCTATTACACCAGTTTCGCTGGATACTTCCCCGCAGACCGCCCTAAGTACAGCATGGTGGTGGTGATTGATAGTCCAAAAGGTATTGCTGTTTTTGGAGGGGATGTTTCTGCTCCAGTCTTCAAAGATATTGCGGACAAAATTTATGCAACCGATTTGGACTTAAGTATAGTCAACCAATCCAAAATTTCTCCTGCACAAACTATTGGTGCTAAGTTCCCTTACATCGCCTCCGGTAAATCAGAAGAACTACAAAGCATTTTTGATTACTTGAAATTACCCTTTAAATCTCCTTCTCAGGGAGATTGGGTAATCGCTGCTAACAATGCGGGCCAATTCCAACAAGTAGAAACAGAAAAAGCAGTAGTACCCAATGTATCCGGCATGTCACTTCGAGATGCGCTATACATTTTAGAAAATAAAGGACTGAAAGTGAATTTCAATGGAAAGGGTAAAGTGGTTACTCAGTCGATTTTACCAGGAACTCCCCTTGCGCCTAATTCCACCATTGACCTCGTACTTGGATAAATGAACGTGCTCAAAGACATATTGTACAAAGTATCCTTGATCGCAACCTATGGTGACATGGAGCGAAAGGTGACTGATGTGGTCTTTGATAGCCGTAAGGTGGTTGAAAATTCGCTCTTCGTTGCGGTCAAGGGTACCCAAGTGGATGGGCACGACTTTATTTCGCTTGCCTTAGAAAAAGGAGCCACCACCATCATTTGTGAAGAACTTCCAAAGGTACTAGCAGCAGGAATTACCTACATCCAAGTGGTAGATTCGGCAAAGGCTTTAGGAATTATGGCCGCCAATTTTTACGGCAACCCCTCTGATAAAATCAAAGTAGTTGCTGTAACGGGTACCAATGGCAAAACCACCACCGTCACCTTATTACACCAGCTATTTGTCCGAATGGGATACAGCACGGGGCTGTTGTCTACGGTAGAAAATAAAATCAACGAGGAAGTTATTCCTTCGACCCATACCACCCCAGACGCAGTTAGTGTACAAGGCTTGCTCCGCAAAATGTTGGATGCAGGATGTACCCATTGCTTTATGGAGGCCAGTTCTCATGCCATCGTGCAAGAGCGGATTGCAGGATTGAAGTTGGCAGGTGCCGTATTCACCAACATCACGCACGACCACTTAGATTACCATGGCACCTTTGATGAATACATCAAGGCCAAGAAAAAATTGTTTGATGAATTGCCAAAGGATGCCTTTGCCTTAGTAAATGGAGACGACAAGCGTGGCGGAGTCATGGTTCAAAATTGCCGAGGTACGTTACAAACCTTCGGACTCAAGTCTGCAGCAGATTTTAAAGCCAAAATCCTTTCCAATACCATCGAAGGCTTGGAGTTGGATGTCAATGGAAAACTCATCTGGTTCAGAATGATTGGTTCCTTTAATGCCTACAATTTGTTGGGAGTCCTCGGCACTGCAGTGCTGCTAGGGGAGGATGAAGACGAAGTGCTTCGGGAATTGTCTGCCATCAAAGGGGCTAAGGGACGCTTTGATCGAATCTCCATCGGCGGAATCACCGCCATTGTAGATTATGCACACACCCCAGATGCATTGGATAATGTACTGAAGACCATCAATGCTTTCCGAACTGGCAATGAGCAGCTCATCACTGTCGTAGGCTGTGGAGGCAATCGGGACAAAACCAAGCGTCCGACCATGGCCAAAATTGCTGTTTCAGAAAGCACGAAGGCTATTTTCACCTCTGACAATCCACGATTTGAGGAACCGGCTGAAATCCTTCGTGACATGCAAGCGGGTGTTGGGCCCACAGATTTTCGAAAAACCTTGACTATTGAAGACCGAAGAGAGGCCATCAAGACTGCGCTTCTGCTCTGTCAGAAAGGAGATATCGTCCTGATTGCCGGTAAAGGGCATGAGGACTACCAAGAAATCAAAGGCGTGAAGCATCATTTCGATGATGCCGAAGTAGTGACGGAATTATTGACTCAACTAAACGGAAACTGACATGCTGTATTCACTATTTGACTACTTCGATCGTGTGTTGGACATCCCAGGAACTGGGGTGTTTCGCTACATTTCTTTCCGTGCGGGGATGGCATCCTTGGTTTCTTTGATCATCACGATCACTTTCGGTCACCACATCATCAACTGGATTCGCAATCGTCAGATCGGTGAGACCGTTCGCGATTTGGGTCTAGAAGGACAAACTCAAAAGAAAGGCACTCCTACTATGGGTGGCTTGATGATGATTGCAGCTATCTTGATTCCAACGCTTCTTTTTGCCAATCTGAACAATATCTACATTCAGCTCTTGTTGATCACTACCGTATGGTTGGGTTTGATTGGTTTCTTGGATGATTACATCAAGGTGTTCCGCAAAAATAAGGATGGTCTCAAAGGGCGCTTTAAAATT
>JBANGF010000091.1:0-2521 GCA_037975655.1 Bacteroidota bacterium
GTTGCAATTGATGAAGAAAAAGAAATATGCTTTCCCAGCCACCATCGAACTGGAATACCAAATACCTACCGGTTCGAATGCGGTCACAGAGGTTCAGCGTTGCTTGGAATTTTGCCGTGAGGCATTGAAATAAGAAAGGGGTTTCCCCCTTTTTTTATGCCCAAACCCTATTCATGCCCTTCAGGCATCATTTCTCCCACAGGAACTGCAAAAGGGAGCCGATTGGATTTGGGAGGGATGGGGCAAGTAGCAAACTCCGTATAGGCACAGGGAGGATTGTAGGCATAATTGAAATCAAGAATCGTCATACCCTTCCCATCAGGGGGATTCACGTATAGATAGCGACCAGTAGGATAGGTTTCCAAAGCAGAAGTCTCGTCAGAGAATAGCACAAAAAGTTTACCCAACTCATCCAAAACCAGAAGTTCAACTTGTTGTCCCTCTCTTTCAAACTGAAGTACGCCAATCACCTTCCAAGTAATGAGTTGCCCCAATACATTGGGTATTTCAAGGGTTTGGTTGAATCTGGGTACCAACTTTGCAGTAAATCGATAGGCCGGATTGTAGTCAAAAGTGGGCGTTGGAGTGAAATTTTTAAGATTCGGATGATTTAGGTCACGCAATCGGAGTGCATATTTTCCTCCCCGCTGAATAATGGACCATTTCCAATTCTTAAAATAAACCCCTCCTCCAGTACCATAGGCAATGGGGTACACCAAGATCCTATTGGACAGTGTGGTGTTAGACATTGTCTGAGGGGACGATGCAGTAGGCTCAAACCAAACCGAATCCTGTCCAAATTCAAACTTACCTAGCGTGGCAGACCCGGATTTTTTTGCAAAGCCAAGGGCAGTCCCATCCACTTCTTCCAAATAGGGTGAATCAACTTCCATCCAATGCAATCCAACCAAATTTAGCCATCCATCTTCTCCAGTCAACTCTGCTTGTCTTTTGATTTTCCACTGCGTAAACTCCAATTCTTGAGCAAGTGAAATACTTACAAAAGCAAGCCAGACCGGAAGAATAAGAGAATACTTCATGATAATCTTTTTTAAAGTAACACTCAATTTAATAAAATACAATTAATTAGTATTCAGTATTTTAAATACTTATAAAATAGTTGCTACTTTTTGAATTCGATGCAAGGCTTCTTCCAACTCTTCTTCTTTTTTAGCAAAACAAAATCGAAGCACTTGATGATCCTGACCATCCGAATAAAACACGGAAACAGGAATACAAGCCACCTTGAGTTGCCGAGTCATCTGCTCTGCAATTAGCACGTCGGATTTTTTGCTGAGATGTGCATAGGATACCAACTGAAAGAAACTTCCCTGGCTGGCTTGAAAGGTAAAGGGAGTAGATTTTAACCCTTGTACAAATAGATCCCGCTTCTTTTGATAAAAGGCCGGCAAATCCAGGTAATGTTGGGGATTTTCTAAGTATTCGGCTAGTGCATATTGTATTGGCGTGACGGTACTAAAGGTCAGGTACTGATGAATTTTCCGAAATTCGTGACTTAAAGGCTTTGGTGCGATGCAATAGCCTATTTTCCAACCGGTGACATGGAAGGTTTTACCAAAAGAACCACAAACAAAGGTTTGATCTCGTAAAACAGGATGCGCACCCAAGGAAATATGGACTCTCCCATCGAAAAGAATGTGTTCGTACACTTCATCACTAATCACAAAAATGCCAGTCTTCGAAACAAGAGAAGCCAATTGCTCCAAATCCTCCCTACTCCACACCTGCCCACTTGGATTGTGTGGGCTATTGACCACGATGGCTCGGGTTTTGGGAGTGACTTTGGAGGCTACTAACTCCCAATCCACTGAAAAATCAACAGGATTTAGGGGGACAAAAATGGGGATTCCCCCATTTAGGTGGATTGCAGGTACATAACTGTCGTAGGCAGGTTCTAAGACAATCACTTCATCACCCGGACGGATCACAGCCGTAAAGGCTGCAAAAAGCGCTTCCGTTGCTCCAGACACAATGGTCACCTCCGATTCTGGGTCTGGAAAAAAACCTTGAGTGAGTTGGGTCTTATTGGCCAATGCATTTTTCAACTCAGAAACACCCGACATGGGCGCATATTGATTCTGCCCACCTTGAGTATACTTGGCCGCCAATTCCAATAAGTCAGGGTCTGAACCAAAGCCAGGAAATCCCTGGGCTAGGTTAATTGCATTCTCTTCCTGTGCCATGCGAGACATGGTCGTGAATATGGTCGTTCCTACCTGCGGGAGTTTTGAAATCAAAGACATTTGATTCGCTAAATTGAGTTTGTACTTGTCAAGAAAGGAATTTTTTTCAAATTTGAGAAGTAAAGTTGTATCCCTATGAAATCCCAAATCCTTCTTTTTGCACTTCTTGGCCTATTTCTCTTCTCCTGCACTGTAGAATCCCCTGAGGACCCACTAGATGTCTACCGAAACATCGCCTACACTGCCTTGAGTCCCGCACAAAAATCTTCGGTTCTTGGAGATTGGAAACTAGCGGAAGTTGCCGCTTGGACAAATGG
>JBANGF010000132.1:0-6206 GCA_037975655.1 Bacteroidota bacterium
TTGAATTAATCTTTAGGTTAATTTGGTAAAGACTAAATTTAGTCTCATACTCATACTTATTTAAAACTTAACTACGAATGTACAAAGCTGAGTTAAGAAGAGGAAGTGTTGCTTAAAGCAAACTTTCAATCACCCCTGCAAAGTACCGATGCTCCAAGGCCAGGACCTTCGCAGCTATGGTTTCTGCGTTGTCCTCGGGAAGGAGGGAAGTGGCTGCCTGAAAAATGATTTTGCCCTCGTCGTAATGTTCGTTGACCAAGTGGATGGTAATTCCCGACTCAGTGTCCCCAGCAGACTTTACGGCTTCATGCACATGATGCCCATACATGCCCTTTCCCCCGTACTTGGGAAGCAAGGCTGGGTGGATATTTACCATACGATTGGGAAATGCTCGGATCAATGCCTCGGGGACCTTCAGCAGGAATCCGGCCAATATCACCCAATCCACCTGGGCCTCGCGCAATTTCTCCAAAAGTAAGCCTGCCTCCAATTCGGGTCGGGTAAAGGTAAAGGTCGGAACTCCGAATTTTTGCGCTCGCGCCAAAACCCCAGCGGTAGTCTTGTTGGCTGCTACCAGCACCACTTTTCCTCTGGAGGAATGTGCAAAGTGCTCCATGATTTTTTCGGCATTGCTACCAGAGCCGGTGGCGAGAATTGCTAAACGCTTCATGTTAAATCGAAATTGATGCTGCAAGATAGGGGGATGGGGTCATTTTTATGCTTTTCATCAATTTTTAGCCTTCTAATTACTTTTATTTTTGGTTTAAAAAATAGTTCTCCAAAAAGGCTTGGACCGATGGGAAGGATTTCTCCCCAAACCTCAACCCAAAAGGCTCCGAAATCACCAAAGTTTGATTCAAGGAGGTAATCCCTGCCTTTACCAAGGCCTTCTTGATCCAACACGCCTGCTCGGCAGGTCCTTCAATCAAAAAATCCGGTACCGCTTGACTCCATTCCACCCGTCCACGCGCTACATTAAACTGGTAGCGATCCGAGGGGAAAAGGGCTTGAATCTGACCTGAAAGCACCAGGTCTTCCGGGGTTCCAGCCAAGAGGGGAAGACCACAATTTAGGATCCAAAACCGATCCGCCGTTTCCAAAGCAATGTCCAAATCATGGGTCACAACTAGGATGGCCTTGCCCTGGCTGCGGCTAATTTCGCGCAGCAAACTCATGATCTCTAGGCGATTCACCAAATCCAAATGCGCCGTAGGCTCATCCAATACAATCACGGATCCATCCTGCGCCAAAGCACGTGCAATCATGGCCTTTTGCCGCTGTCCATCACTGAGTTGCCCCAGTCGAGCATCGCGCAAATACCCGATATGAGTGTCTGCTAAGGCCTTTTCCACAATCACTCGATCTGTGTCGGCCAAATGCCCCAGCCAATTCGTGTGCGGCGTTCTACCTAAAGCGACCAACTGTCCAACGGTCAGGTTGCCCGGATAGATGGGGTCAGTCAAGACCACTGCGATCTGCTTGGCTTGATCTTGAATGGAATAGGAGGAGATGGGTTTTTGCTCCAGCAAAAGCTGACCTTCCCAAGGGCTAATTTCCCCCAGAATAGCTTTGATTAGCGTGGATTTTCCTACGCCATTGGGACCCAAAAGGCAGGTGAGTTCTCCGGCGACCAATTCAAAATTCAAATTCTCTAAAAGTGGTTTCCGTGCCCCCTCCTGGCTATACCCAAGCTGGAGCCCAATTCCTTCCAATGCGATTCGTTGCTGTTTCATGCCTTAGAAGTCTTTGCTGAAATTCTTTTTTAAGATCAAGGAAATCACCAAGGGGGCACCAATCAAGGAGGTCACCGCATTGATGGGTAGCGAACTGGCCCATCCTGGAAAGTGACTAAAGGCATCGCAGAGCAGAAGCAAACTTGCGCCCAAAATGGCCGAACCAGGGAATAACACCCGATGGTCTGCACTTTTCCAAAGCATCCGTGCCAAGTGAGGAACAGCAATTCCTAGGAATGCGATGGGTCCACAAAATGCGGTAATTCCTCCAGCCAAAATCCCGGCACTTCCGATCATCCACCAACGGAGACTTGTCGTTTGAATCCCCATGCTGCGGGCATAGGTTTCTCCCATCAGCAAGGCATTGTAGGACTTAACCGATCCGACAATGGGAATCGTTCCAATCAAAATCAGAAGTCCTAGAATGCTCACCTGTGACCAGGTTAATGCACCCAAACTACCCATGGACCAGACGGTATACAGTTTCAAAGCCTCTGCTCCAGAGAAAAAAGAGAGCACTGCCACCACTGCGGATACGGCACTGCCCACCATTAGGCCTACGATCAATAACGTCATCGAATCTTTTACTCGCCAGGCCACCAAGGTAACAAGGGCGAGCAAGCTACCAGCGCCTAGGATTCCCGCTCCCGCAATCGCCCAAGAATTCAGCCCGGTAAGGGATATTCCAAAAGCGGCTCCAGCCAGCATTAGCAGGGCTACCCCTAATCCGGCACCCGAACTGATCCCCAGCACATAGGGCCCTGCTAGTGGGTTTCGAAAAAAGGTCTGCATCTGTAAGCCACTTACACTGAGTCCTATCCCTGCCAAAATTGCTACCAAGGCCTTTGGAAGTCGGTAGTGTAGGATAATTTGCTCCCAGGAAATTTTGTACCAACTTCCAGATATTATCCCTTCCACTATCTCCACAGGCGGAATCCACACGCTACCCATGCTCAGGTTGAGCAAGAAACTCATCCCAAGTAGGAGGAAGGTTAGTGGAAAAAGGAAGCGTCTAATTGACATGTATTGGGGGTGATTCTTGAGGCTGGGGTTGAATAACCGGTACCAAACCGATTCTTTCAGGCTAAAATACGGGAGGAAATCCCATTTTGACCGACTTAGTTGGGTAATTTTTGGTAAAAATAAGGTTGGTACTCCGGCAGTAACTCAGGATGTAGGATTTTGATCAAGTCTTTTAGAATCAAGTCGGGTCGCAAATAGCCCAATTCAAAGTACTCCAAGCCGCCTGTTTCCCCCTTCTTGGCGGTGTAAGTGTACAACTCACCCGATTGCCAAGCGGCAAAGGCTTGGTAACGTGGTTCACGTGTCCCCATCTCAGCTCTAGAAGCAAAGTCTGCTGCCCCAATCCAAATGGGAGCCGAGCTTGCTTGGTCTAGCACGTATTCGTAATTGAGTTGTAGGCTTCCTGAACCCGCGTTTTCTTCAAATGCATAGTTGCCTCCCGCTTGGCTGAGGAGCTGTGATGCCCAGCTGTCTGCACTGGGTGCATACCAGATGTCCTGATACATCACCCCGCTGAGTACTCGGGTTTTGTCTTTTGCTGGTATCGAATTCGCTAAGTTCGCCGCTTCGTTGTAGTCTTTTTTGATTTGTTCAAACTGGGCCGAAGCAGCTGCATACTTTCCAAAAAGCACCCCCGTAAACTTGATCCATTCGGCTCTTCCCAAGGGATCTTGCTCCACATACTCCCCGTTGATGAGGGCAGGGATGCCCGCCTGTTTGAATACCTCCAAGTACCGAAGATCTTCTCCCAAGGTGGAAATCATGATCCAGTCGGGTTGTAGGTCCAAGACCAACTCAGGATTAACCGAAGGTCCTGCTCCCATGTCCTGTATTTTTCCTGCCCTAATTCGCGCTCTCGCTGCCTTAGAGGAAATCAGGTCGAGTTGGGGAAAGCCGACCAGTAGATCGGTCTGCCCCAAGGCATCCAAGTGGGGTACTTGGGTGGTGGAAGTCAGCACGACTTGAGTGATGGGAAGTTGAATGACAGCATCGTAGTTTGCTGTATTGACCTGTACTCCAGAATCTAGGACCAGGTAGCGGTAGGTATCCGAGGATCCTGCATAGCCTTGACTCACCTCTATTTCCCAGAATCCATCGCCCTGATACAACTTGAATCCTGTGGCATAATCTAGCGGAACGGGTTTTTTGACAAGATTTTCGGTTTCCTTTTCCGAACAGGAAAAAATCAGCAAGGCAACACTAAACCACAGCAAATAGCTAAGCCGGTAAGGTAGGGATCGCAAAATGCTTGGTGATGATTGCATACAGGCTTTGGAGAAATTTTGATACAAGGTAAGGGGTAGCGGTTGACTCTCAAAAAAATGCCCAAAAGTCCTTTTTTATGCACCGAAATTGGGCGTTATTTACATCGATTTTGGTTTCCATCCCGATCGTTTCGGTTCTTGGAATTAAAAGGGAATCCGGTGCAAAACCGGAGCTGTCCCCGCAACTGTAAGTTTGATTTCCTAGAGAGGATTTAGGAAAAACCTTTTGCAACCCCCGCCATTGGTTTCATTGAAACTGAGAAGGCCTGCAAAAAGTCAAACGAGCCAGGAGACCTGCCTTAATCATTGATTCTGAGCTTTCGGAGGAAAAGCAGGTAGAAGCGTACAATGCCGTTACCCCAGGTTGGGTAAGGGCTAGTTTTCATTTCTATTTTTTTCCTTCTCAGCCGGATTCGACTAGACCTTCTAATCGAAGCCCAATGACTTTTGCCCTTTGGTGTGTATTCATACTTCCTTTTGCCGCACCCCAAGATACGGTGATGCTGGCTGAAGTGGCCGTGCATGCCGCAGCCTTGGATCGATTTGCAGCAGGGCAAACGCTCTTGACTTATGAAAAATCCACGCTGGAGCGCTATTCAGCACGATCTCTAGGGGATTTGCTCCAAGAAACTTCTCCGATTTTTGTGCGCCAATACGGAGCCGGAATGTTGGCTTCTCCCTCTTTTCGGGGTACCTCACCTGGGCACACTGCCCTCTTCTGGAATGGGGTACCCATCAACAGCATTTCGCTCGGGCAATCCGACCTCAGTATCCTCCCGGTAAAGGCTACCGATCGGGTGGAGGTTCAGTTTGGAAGTGCAGGAGCACTATTTGGAAACGAAGCCATTGGGGGTTCGGTGCACCTTTCTACCGCGCTTACGAAGAAAGAAGGGCTGCAAGGGGCCTTCAGCCAGACGATTGGGAGTTTTGGACTGAACCAAACCTCAATGACGGCAACCTACGGAAATCCAACGCTCCGCTTTCAAACCAAAGCTTACCTTCAAGAGCAGCCCAATACCTTTCGCTACCGAAACATTTCCCGAGCAGGAGCCCCCTGGGAGCGCCAAGACCATGCTGCCTTCAAGCAGCAAGGTGTGCTCCAAGATATTTGGTGGCAGGCATCTCCCCATGCACAAGTCAAAGCGTCCTTCTGGTGGAATAAAGCCCAAAGGGAAATTCAGCCTCTGATGGGAAGTAGTACGCAGGACACACAAGCCGACGAAAGCTTCCGAGCGGTGGTGGACTATCGATACCAAAAGAAGTCTTCAGTTTGGAAACTCAAAGGAGCCTGGGTGGCGGATCAACTGCAATTTAATGCACAAGCAAATCAAACCAACCAAGGCCTTCTTGGGCTTGATTGGGAGCTCCCATCGGCTGGCAACTGGGTCTTTCGAGCAGGAGTGCGCGGCACTTGGATGAATGCCAAGTTGAGTACCTACACTGCCACAGAACAGCGGGGGGAAGCCTACCAAAGTTTGGGTTGGCAAGAGGGAGAGCGCATCTCGGTTTCCCTTAATCTCCGCCAATTGGCCTATCCCAAGGAACTCGTTCCCTTTCTACCTGGGCTTGGATTGGACTGGAGACTTTTTGAAAGTGACCGAACTAGCCTACATTTCAAAACGGCATGGGGTCTAGGGTTTAAGATTCCTACGTTAAATGATCGCTTTTGGGAACCGGGAGGGAATCCCAACCTCCGTCCTGAGAAAAGCCAGAACGGAGAAATGGGTTTCCAACTCAAACAGAAAGGAAATTTTTCTTGGTCACAACGCCTGACTTACTACCGAATGCAGGTGGACGATTGGATCATCTGGCTTCCCAAAGGCAATTTATGGACTCCAGAAAATATCCGAGAGGTGCAGAATCAAGGGCTGGAATACCAAGGTGAAAGTTCTTGGACCAAAGGCCACTTGACCTGGCAAGCCAATTTCGCTTACACCTATTCCAGTACTCGAGACCTCACCCAAGAAGAATCCCGGCAACTGCCCTACAGCCCCAAGCACCAAGGAAATGCAGGATTGCAGGTGTTACGAAAAGATTTAGCCCTTGATCTTTCGGGTTTTTATGTGGGGAGAAGAAGTATTGCATCTGGGGATTCACGAATTCTAGAAGGCTTTGCGCTCGGCAACTTGGGCCTGACTTATTCAGGGGCCAAGTGGAAATCCCTGCAATTGCCTCTGCGCTTTCA
>JBANGF010000136.1:0-2942 GCA_037975655.1 Bacteroidota bacterium
GCGCACCAATTTGATAACATCAGCATCTCCCTTCATGGAGGAGAGCCACTGCTTATTGGTCATGAGCGATTGGCGTCCTATTTAGCCTTGGCAGCTGAAATTTTAGGAGGTTACCGATTGACACTTGGCATTCAAAGTAATGGATTGTTGCTTGATGAGGCCTATTTAGCCCTTTTGCAGAAGTATGGGGTCTCTTTGGGGATCAGTTTAGATGGCGTGCCGGAGGACAATGATATCTTTCGATTTTACCACAACGGCAAGGGCTCTGGTGAAGAGGTCGCTTCAAAACTCCGAATGCTACAAGGGTCTCCTCTTTTTGGAGGAATTCTATCGGTGATCAATGTAGCGGCTGATCCTATCCAAACTTGGAGGTACCTGGCCTCTTTTGATCCACCGGTAGTCGATTTTTTACTCCCTCATGCACATTGGGACAATACCTTAACTGAGGAACAACGGCAAAGAGTAGCCAATCATGGGGATTGGCTGATTTCGATTTTTGACGATTGGTATGGAGGGTACCGTCAGGATATCCGAATCCGGTTTTTTGAGGAAATAATTTATCGGGTTTTTGGGCATGCAGGATCTCTTGAATCTTTAGGCTTGGAAGAGGTGAGCCTAGTAACAGTAGGCGTAAATGGAGATTACGAACAGGTAGATACGATGAAGTCTGTATTTCCTGGCGCGCACACGATGTCCTTAAATGTCAATCAACATAGCCTGGATGAAGTGCTTAAGCACCAGAATGTAATGGCCAGACAAGCCGGGATAGCCGGGGTCTCGGACACTTGTAAGCAATGCGCCATTGTCTCTATTTGTGGAGGAGGATACTATCCGCACCGCTATTCTGAAAAAAATGGATTCAATAATCCATCTGTGTATTGCGGTGCGTTAACAAACTTAATTACACATATTCAACGCAGGATAAAGAGGGATTTAGAGAAAAAAAGTAATGGCTGATTTGAGCGCACAACGAACCGTTTTTAGAAAGCTGATCGAATTGGCGGGATTACTTCAATGCCGCGAAATACTCTCTGCTTGGGCTGGAATGAAAGTGGCTCGAATAGCAGTCAAACCGTCACTTTTAGATCAAACTTCACAGTGCCTCAATCAGTTGGGGCTGGTTTTTCATGTATTGCCTGACTTGATTTTTGCAAAGAGAGATATTGGTAAAGGAGGTTGGTCCAACAAATACGATGAGCGTGAAGACCTACCAGCACGTAAGGGAGATTATGCAGTTTACGTATCCACTTCTCAAAAAAATCTTACACAAGCAGTTCATGCTGATCTTCATGGTGACGAGGGAGAATTTGGTGTAAACTTGGGGATCCCGAGTTGCTGCGTGGATTTTTATTTGAAAAATCAAGATGCCGCCTACCAAAAGCAAAATGATTTTGTGCCCTTAGTCGCGGCTAATACGAAAGGACTTCACTCATTTAATTTTTGGAACAACTACGTTGCACAGTATTTTGGATATTCATTTTTAAGTTTTTTCCCGTGCTCTTTTACCTGTGAACATGCAGCGCGCATGTCACAAAATACCTATGACTTGATGCATTCCATGCTTCCTATTGAGGCAGATGCGATAGTTCATTTTCAAAAGCAACCGATTTTGTACACCGAATACAGGGGGATCTACATGTTTGATGGTGCAAAATTTGAAAATGAAAAAACTACCATTAAAAACTGTACGCTTCATTCAACCTTGAATCTGAATACAAAATCGCATCAGTTTATCTCTAAGGCGAGAGAAATAAAGGTTTTAGCTAAAGGGGAACTTCAATTCACTATGGAAAATAAAGCCATTCAATTGGTAAGAAATAGGGATTGGGCAATGTGTACATTTATATGAGCCATAAATTAATTGAAGAGTCCAAAGAACTCATCCAGAACTTATCTGTCATTGAGGAGCGCCACTTATTGGAGCTTCTTGCCGTTCATTCTGGTTTGAAAAATGTGATGCGAATCCACATTGCAAATGATCAGGAATACCAGATTCTAACCAATTATTGTGAGCGCAATGGAATGCAATTGGCCCATTCCGAATTTCGGCTGAAACTAAGTTGGACCAATGACATAGGGGACCAGTTTTATTCGGATGTACCCTGGGAAGATGAGTCGGCCGAAGAATTTATAGCCTACCTGACAAAGGAAGATTTACCCAGTCTTCATCGGGCTGTACGAATCGAAATTGAAGGCAGTCATGCAGATGCGGGCAAATTGTACGGCTATCCAGATTGCTGTTGTGAAAATTACGATACCATAGCCAATGGGCAAGAATGGGTAGAGGTTTTAGCACAAAATAGTCAAGGCACTTTCTTTTCGCCTTGGGCAAATAAACTAGCCTATCTGGTTCATGGGTTTACTTTATTTCCTGATTATTTCCCTTGCAGCTATTCTTGTGAGTCTACCCATGCATTGAGTAAGAAATACTTTGAGTTAGGAGTAGCATCAGGGTTGTCGGATTTTGTAGAAATGCAGCTAGCACTCATGAGCCAAGCGTATTTAGTGGCCCCAGAAGGAGTTTTTTCCTTTGCAGATTGGTGGATAGCTGATCAAAATTACCTGCAACTTTCTCTTGAGAAAATGAATCATCATGGAGTAAATACCTTGGAAGATTACCCTGAAAAAACGATTAAAATTTTGCTTCCTACTACTCATTTAACTCCTTGCGTATGGGAATGGCAGGGGATTTCCTATCGTGTTTTTGTATTTTCCGATGATCCGGGTCTTAAGCATTGATCTCGATTCCATCTGGGATGGGGAAGATTCAATCTATAGGGACCCCGATAAAAAGTTGAATCCAAGGATGCTCTCCCTGATTCAATCCCTAAATCAGCTCCCGAGAAAGCTACTTCGCGTTGGATTAGACCACCACATGATGTGTCTGGAGTTGGATAAATTTAAGGAGCCCTTTCAAATTGACCATATTGATGCTCATCACG
>JBANGF010000158.1:0-7735 GCA_037975655.1 Bacteroidota bacterium
CGGTTCAATTCCAACTTACCCAGCCCTTTTTGTAAGGACTCGAGTGAAATCAACATATGGGCTAAGGGCACACCGATGACGCGCAAAACCGTGCTATCGGTCAGGTCTCGCTGCAATCTGGAGATGGGAAGCTTTGCAGCCAAGTGCTCTAGGAGCGCATTGGCAATACCTAGATTGCCTTCTGCATTTTCAAAATCGATGGGATTGACCTTGTGCGGCATGGCGGAGGAACCTACCTCTCCCGCTTTAATTTTTTGCTTGAAATAATTCATGGCCACGTACTGCCACACGTCCTTGGACAGGTCGAGCAGGATGGTGTTGATGCGCTTCAGTCCATCAAAACAAGCAGCTAGGTGATCGTAATGCTCGATCTGTGTCGTGGGATAGGAACGGCTAAGCCCTAGGGTCTGTTCCACAAATTGCTTCGCAAAATCATTCCAATCGATCTTTGGATAGGCGATGTGATGCGCATTCATGTTGCCCGTTGCTCCTCCAAATTTGGCAGCATAAGGAACCTGCGTGAGCAGGTTCAACTGATTTTGAAGTCGAACCACAAAAACCTGGATTTCTTTACCTAATCGAGTGGGGGATGCGGGCTGTCCGTGCGTCTTGGCTAGCATGGGTATAGCTGCCCAGTCATTGGAAAGTGCTGAAAGTTGTGAAATTATCCCTTGAAGAGCAGGAAGAATTACTTCCTGAAGTCCTTCCTTCAGCATCAAGGGGGTGGCTGTATTGTTGATGTCCTGTGAGGTCAGCCCAAAGTGGATAAATTCCTTGTAGGCATCAAGTTCCAAGGAATCGAATTTTTCCTTCAAGAAATATTCCACTGCCTTCACGTCGTGGTTGGTGGTGCGCTCGGCGGTTTTGATCCATTCGGCATCTTTCAGGGAAAAATCAGTCACCCAGCTTTGTAATTTTGGAAATAGACCCTTGTCAAAGGATGCGAGTTGGGGGAGGGGAAGCTCGCAAAGTGCGATAAAATAATCCACTTCCACCTGTACCCGATACTTGATCAGGGCAAATTCTGAAAAGTAAGCCTGAAGGGGGGCAGTTTTGCCGGCATATCGACCATCCACCGAGGAGATTGCAGTCAAGGCATTTAATTCCATAGCATCCAATTTGGGGTAGAAAACTGGGGTTAGCCCTATTTTCTTACCTTCAAAGGTAAGGCTTTGCCTTTAAAAAGTGGGTGAATCCAACTGCTTTTCTATTGCCCCCGAAACTTCTCACTTGGATTAAAGGTTATCCAAAGAAATTTCTTTCCTGAATCTCCAGATTCTTGATGAAGAAACTAATTTTGCAAGCACCCCCAATTTTAAATCCATGTTCAATTTCTTTAAGAAAAAGACAGATTCTCCGAAAGCCAATCCCTACCTGCCCTTGAAGGTACGTGAGGTGGTCAAAGAGACAGCCGATACCGTCACGATTTATTTTGAGCAGCCCGAACCCTATCTAGAATACCAGCCCGGACAATTTTTGACCCTAGTCCTGGAGTTCGATGGAAAGGAGCAGCGCCGATCTTATTCCTTGTGCACCTCCCCCTATGTGGATCCTTTTCCAGGTATTTCGGTGAAGCGCGTACCTAATGGACAATTTTCCAATTACTTGAACGAAAAAGTATTCCCTGGAAAGACGCTGAATGTGCTTCGTCCTTTGGGGAATTTCACGACTACCTTTCATTCCAAAAATCGTCGACATTTCTTTCTAATCGCCGGCGGAAGTGGAATTACGCCCATGATGGGCTTGTTGAAATCCGTGTTAGTCAATGAACCCTCTTCCCGATTGACGCTCATTTACTGCAGTCGTTCCGAAGAGGAGATCATTTTTGCCTCCCAACTCCATTTACTTGAACTCGCTAATCCAGATCGCTTGAAGGTGATTCACAATCTCAGTCAGCCATCGGATGCTTGGACGGGTTTGCGTGGTCGACTGGCACCCGAGCTGCTGGCCGAACTTTTTGCGCAAGCGGAATACGAGCCACGCTACGAAGAAGAATACTTTATCTGTGGGCCTGAAGGACTCATGCAGACGACACAACAGGTGCTCGAGCAACTCGGAGTGGATCCAGATCGAATTCATAGTGAAAGCTTTTTCTCCGCTGCAGCCCACCAAGCACAAGAAGATGCCAAAGCGGGCATTACCGCTGGCCTACTTTCTCGAGATGTGACCATCCAACTCGAAGGAGAATCCCATTTGGTAACAGTTGGCCCGGGAAAAACTATCCTGGAAGCAGGACTTGCCGCTGGATTAAACATGCCTTACAGCTGCCAAAGTGGGCTTTGCACTGCCTGCCGTGGTCGATTGAGTGCAGGAGTGGTAAAAATGGATGAGGATGCAGGCTTGAGTGAAAAAGAAGTAGCGGCCGGCTACGTACTCTGCTGCGTTTCTCGACCCTTGTCTGAAGGGATTCATGTTACCATTGAATAACTATCCCTATGGAAATTGACCAATTGCGTGCTGCTTATCGCCGCACCGAACAGTTGACCTTGATTTGTTTAGTTCTTGCCTTGCCGTTGTTTGGAGGCATTTACTTGTATCAGCAGGGTGGAAAATTGGAAAAAACGCTACCCCAATTGCCGATCTTTGCGCAGGTTTTGGTCTTGGTGGCCTCACTAGGGTTTTTGGCGGTGCATTACTTTTTGTTTCATCGTCGAATTAAAGCCACTTTTTCCCAGGAGGAGCTTTCAGCTAAAATTCTGGGCTACCTAGCTGCCACCAAACAGCGGCATTGGATCCTTTTTCTTGTGGCTGTGGCGAGTAGTTTGGGACTCTTGTTCAGTTCCAATCCTGGATTTGTAGTCGTTTTTGCACTTGCTCTGGTGTTTTTTTCCTTGGGTAAGCCTAGTCCCGATCGGATGATGCGCTTGCTGAAGTTGAAAAAACAAGACCGGGAATTTCTTGTCGAAATTGCCCGGCCTTCCTAGTTGGTTTAGGATTCTTTAAAACACCTATTAATTTTCAAGGGTAATATTCCCTGAAGTGATGTTGCCTTTGATCCATATGGTGGCATTGTTATTCAATTCCAAAGTCCTTCCGCTTTCAGAATTCCCCACACGTATGTTTCCCGAACCAGCTTTTAAGCTGTAATTAAATGCCTTTAGATCAGAGGTTGTTTGAACCGTGAAATTACCTGAGGTACCTGAAAACTGGGTATTTGCACCAAGTCCTGAATTTACTGCGCGTACATTTCCTGATGTAAAGGCCAAGCTACCCAGCTGCTTTGCATTTTCGATTTTGGCATTGCCAGAGGTTAGACGTGCGCTCAGCACTCCATCGATATTCTTTGCATCCAGAGATCCACTGGTAGATTCGTAATTAACCGATCCGCTGATGTTTTCCAAGTAGGCATTTCCTGAGGTGAGTCTCGCCTCTACATTGCCTTCGATGCTAGTTGCCTTCAGTGTCCCAGAGGTAGAGGCCAACTTTAGATTTCCCTTGATCTGAGCCGCCACGATGGTGCCTGAGGTAAGTTGTAAAACTGTATTTTCACTCGCTAGGTTGGTCAAAATGATTTCCCCTGAAGAGCCTCTGACATTCACTTGCATGGATTTAGGACCAGTGATTTTGAGGTAACCCCTGTTTTTGCTATTCCAGTTGTACTTTTCACCACTTCTTTTGTAGCTCACTTTGAGTACATCTCCCAGCGTCACAAAGACGATGTCTTGGTCCGTGATATTGGATTCTAAATAGGCTTCCACGGATACTTCCGTTCCTTCTCCACCCTGATAACTTACATCTAGCCAGCCGCTTTCAACCTCAATTTGCTTAATATTGTTATATTTTTTGGTGGTGTTGACCAACACATTTTGTGCTGCAACCCAGGTCGTGGAGACCAGTAGGAGCAAGGCAACCAAACCTAAACATGTGTAATTTTTCATAATCCTGTGGTTAGTTGTTGAGAAGTTTGATGCCAAATGTGATTGAATTTAAGGAAGGACCTTTTCCTTCTTGGAAGAGTTCGTTAAAATCGTAGGTACTGAAGAACGTAAGGTGCTTACCGATTCCCACTTCTCCTCGCAATCCATAGCGTAGGTTTTCCAAGTAAAGTCCTGTGTTGATTTTTTCTTTTAACTCTTGTGCCTTAGTATCCTCGTAGACAAACTTGGATCTACCTCCCAGACGGTAGCCGATATAGGGTCCGACAGCCAGGCTAAAGCCCTTATCTTTGTCTTTTCCTAGGTTTGCTTTGAGTAAGGTCATGGCATTCAAGTAAGAAGCGGAAAGTTTACTTTTTACCCCCGTCACATCAGTGCGCTCCACAAATCCAATTTGATCTCGGCCTCGGACAGCTTGGAAATCTCGGTTTTCAAATTTGAAATTGTACCACTGAAAGCCTAATCCGAAATCCCATCTCAAGCCATCACTCAAGCGCTGAGAACCCATCCAATTCAATCCTACATTCCAGCTACCCCAACCTTTGGTGGCGTAGGGTTGATCTGAAGTGGGTAGGCTGCCCTCTTGAAGGAAATTATTAATTCCTAAATCGACACCGAAATCGGTTTTGAAGGAGGGATTCTCATTCTCCTCCTTCGGATCAGAATCAATTTTGACCTTGGTGTTTTCACCAGATTCATCTACATACACACGCATTCTTCCAAAGCGAACTTCTGTTTCGTCCCCATTTTCATATACCCGAACTACCTCTTTGACGGAACCGTCTTTTTTATGTAGTTCCACGAGGGTTACTTCTCCGGTAGCCTTGTTTTCTTGGATGCCGAGTTCAGCGATGATTTGGTTGATATTCATCCCTTTCAATTTCTCGAAATCAGCAAGGGATTCCACCATAATTACAATTCTTCCTGCCTTACCAAATTCAATGACTACAGAGTCTTTGAGCGTAGGGATGCTAGTTTTCAGGGTTGTTTCAGGATTGGTCTTGGCCTCAGCCAGGAAGGCACATCCTAAAAAAGTGAGTAGGAATACTAATTTTTTCATGGGTTCTGCTGTTTTTTATATACTTGGTTTAGTTTTATTGTTTTTCGATTGAAGGAGTTTTTCGGCTCGTTAGGGAAGAGAAAAACCTGTCTTTTTTATCTTGAATTTCTACTAACCCCTCATCCAGTTTGTCGAGGAGCCCTTCCACCTGACCAACTGTTTTTCCAAGTTCAGTGATCAAGTTTTTGTTGAGGTTATCTTCTTTTTTCAACCCATCGGAGAAAATCCGTACTCGATATCCATCAATCCCTTCTGCAACTGCCAAGTTAGGTGGTGAGCTAGATAGTGAAGGAGTGGTTTGGATTGATTCAGGAGTTAAAAAAATCTTGGTCTCGATAGCTGAATTTAATTCCACCGCTACTGCCGCTTCCAAATTTGGGGAAGTAACTGTCTCAGTCGCCCTACTTTCAATTTGGGTTTCCTTGGTATTTTCCTGAGGCAAGGTTGATTGTAAAATTGGTTTACTTGAGCGGTAAGTGCTTTTTTCCGCTAGGTATGCCGGTTCTTTTTCGTCTTCTGAAAAAACCCTTTCTGATTCTGGCATTGATTCCGGTACAAAAGGGACTTCCAATACTTCTTCAATAACTGCAACCGAATTTTCTTGTTCTATTTCAGGTACTTGAGACCAGATCAGGTATGAAAGGCCGAGCAGCAAGGGCATTGCTGCAGCAATCGCCCACCAGGAACTTTTCTTCGGTTGCCTTGCTGCATCCAATTGGGCTTCCAGCTTGTCCCATGCCACTGAGCTAGGGGAGGCTTCGTGATTTTCGAGTTTTTCTCTAAAAACTCGATCCAATTCTTCGTCTGATTTAGCCATGAGTAATTTTGGGTTGGAGTTGAAGACTGGTAATTTTTTCTTTCAACACGCTTCGAGCTCGGTTGAGTTGGGATTTGGATGTGCTTTCCGTAATTCCGAGGAGCTCTCCGATTTCTTGGTGCGAATAGCCTTCAATCGCAAATAAGTTGAAGACGGTTCGGTAGCCCAAGGGTAAGCTTTGTACTAAATCCATCAATTCTGCTGCCTCCAACTGGGTAAGCTCGGTTGTGGACTCCAAGTTGTCTGTTGCCTCTTCCAAAGAAACTGAAAGTGCGAGGTTGCGGTTGTTTCGAATGGCCATCAGTGCTTGCGTGACTACAATTCGCTTCATCCATCCCTCAAAACTCCCTTTTCCTTGAAACTGGGAAAGCTTTTCAAAGATTTTCATAAAGCTTTGGATCATTACATCCTCCGCTTGTTCTTGGTCCTTGAGGTACCGAATGCAGATCGCCATAAATCTCCGGGAGTAGGTATCGTAGAGCTGACGTTGGGCCTGCCTGTTTCCAGATAGACATCCCGCGATCAGTTCTTCCTCAGCGGAGAATTGGGGAGGTACTTGCATTTGGTTTAACTTTCAAAAAGGTAGATGCACGAAGCAAAGCAAAGGTTGCTGGGAGGTAGAAAAATTTTCTATTTTTCTTTTTCCTTACTAAAAGATACGAAAGAAAAAGGGCTGTGGTTGAATTACTTAGAGTGAAAAAATAAAAAACAAGAGGGCTACCGCGAGGATAAGAATCATCAATTGGGACTTTTCCTTAAACTCCACAGCTACTTTCGGTCGACGCAAAACGATCACGGCTAATCCCAAGCCAAAAAACTGGAGCAGCAAACTCACACCATTCAGGGGACCCATGGGGGCGTCAAGAAGTTGGAGCTTGGTAGTAAGTATGGATAGCGTGCCTAATAAAATACCTGTAATTCCAAAAAGGAATGCACGCTGCAACAGAACGGGTTCGGGTAGGGAGGACCATTTCATAGGCTAGGAGTATTTGGCAAAGGTAGAGAAAGATCCCCAAACGAGCTCAATTGGAGTTCATTCGGAGATTTCCTAGATTTTTGCCTTTCGAGATTCAAAATAGCTGGCTAGCTCTTTGCCAGAAAGCGCATTGAGTGTCATTTCTTTGGTTAATCCACCCTTTCTGCCCATCCAAACCCCATAATTCATATCTGCATAGCCATCCATCTCATGCGCATCAGGGTTGATGGCGAGTAGGACTCCTTGCTCCATCGCATAGCGAACCCATCTCCAGTCCAGGTCTAATCTCCAAGGATTGGCGTTGATTTCAATGACCACCTGCTTCTCTGCGCAAGCATCGATGATGGCCTTGTGGTCAATGGGATAACCTTCTCTTCGAAGCAATAGCCTTCCCGTAGGATGGCCTAAGATCGTGGTGTAGGGGTTGTGGATGGCAGTAAGCAAGCGATCTGTGGCACGCTTGAGGTCCATGTTGAGTACTGAGTGCACTGAAGAAACGATGAAATCAAAACTCCGCAATACTTCAGTGGGGTAGTCCAAACTCCCGTCGGGGAGGATGTCCGATTCGATGCCTTTGAAGATGCGGAAAGGTGCCAACTCTTCATTGAGTGCGTCTATTTCTGCATGCTGCTTGGCTACCTTTTCGATTTCAAGCCCGCCTGCATAGCTAGCTGTGCGGCTGTGGTCCGAAATACCAAGGTATTCGTAGCCAAGCGCTTTACAATGTTCGGCCATCTGCCGCAAACTGTGCTTGCCGTCGCTATAGGTGGAGTGGTTGTGTAAAATTCCCTTCAGGTCGCTGTTCTCAATTAGGACAGGAACTGTGCCTGCTTTGGCCTGCTCCACTTCGCCCATGCCTTCACGCATTTCCCGAGGGATAAACTGCAGGTTATTTAGTTGAAAAAATTCCGCTTCACTTTCAAATTTGGATTTTCGGACCAGTTCACCCACCGTTTCCTGCTCGTTGACATAGCTGGTCAGGTGAGCTTTGGAGGCCACAAAAAGCA
>JBANGF010000238.1:0-6498 GCA_037975655.1 Bacteroidota bacterium
ACCTCATCATCAATGGCATGCAGGCGGTTGAGCCAGGGAAAAAGCCACAAATCCGGGTGTGGCTTTGGCTGTCGGACCGGGCTGTATTTTTAGAAATCTCTGACAATGGGAGGGGAATCCCTGAGGAGTTACGTGACAAGATCTTCATTCCCAACTTCAGTACTAAGAGTCAAGGCTCAGGTCTTGGTTTGGCTATTGCCAAAAGTGGGGTAGAAACAGCAGGTGGAAAAATTTGGTTTGAAACAGAAGTAGGAAAGGGAAGTACTTTTTTTCTCACTTTCCCATTGCTTACCGAAAAAACTTAAGAGGGGGTAAGAATTTTTCTTTTGGAAAAAATCAACAAAAAATGAACGCTGCCTCAACCAAACAAAGGCTACGAATCAATTCATAAAAAAATGTAACTTTGTCTCAGGTAAATAGTTGTTACACTAACTATTAAGCAACGAAACAAATGAATAAAAGTATCCTAGTCAGTGGAGGCACCAAGGGAATCGGTCGAGCAATTATCGAGCGATTTGCCAAGGAAGGATTTGACATCTTCACCTGTTCTAGGAATGAAGGGGATTTAGTTGCCTTGCGAGCTTCTCTCGCTTCAAGGTACCCCAGCTGTGGCGTTCACACCTTTGTAGCAGACCTTTCTAAAAAGGAGGAGGTGATGGCATTTGCCACTGGAGTCAAGGCTATTGGTATTCCCGATGTAATTATCCATAACACAGGCCTTTTTCTTCCAGGTTCCTTGCATGCGGAGCCTGAAGGAAATTTGGAATTTTTGATTCAGACCAATCTGTATTCGGCCTACTACCTGACTCGTGCCTTTGCATCAGCACTGATGGACCGCAAGTCTGGGCATATTTTTAGCATTGGGTCCATTGCAGGCATCACCGCTTATGCTAATGGCGGGAGTTACTCGGTTTCCAAATGGGCGATGCTAGGCATGACTAAATGTTTCCGTGAAGAATTCAAACCACATCAAATCAAAGTGACCTCCATTTTGCCTGGTGCTACCTTGACCGATGCTTGGGCAGGAGTGGATTTGCCTGCTACTCGTTTCGTAAATGCGGAGGATGTGGCAGATTCGGTATGGGGCGCCTATAACCTTTCCCCAGGTGCTGTAGTTGAAGAACTAATTATTCGTCCCCAATTAGGAGATATATAAACTATGAAATCTCAAATCTTACCCCTTGATGGCGGTTATTGTAATAGTTTGACCCAGTATTCCCGAAGAGTCACTATTCCTGTTCGGGTAGGTGACGTAATCATTGGTGGGGATAATCCAATTGTGGTGCAGTCCATGACTACAGTTGACACGATGGATACGCAAGGCTCTGTGGAGCAGTGTATCCGTATGATTGATTCGGGATGTCAGTTGATTCGCATCACAGCACCTTCGCTCAAGGAGGCGGAAAACTTACGGAACATCAAGGAGGAATTAAGGAGGCGAGGATACCATACGCCCTTAGTGGCAGACATTCACTTCACGCCGAATGCTGCGGAATTGGCAGCCAAAATCGTGGAGAAAGTTCGGATCAACCCGGGCAACTATGCCGACAAAAAGAAATTTGAAGTCATCGACTACACCGACGCTTCCTATGCTGAGGAGTTGGAGCGAATCCGCGAGCGGTTTTTGCCTTTAGTGAAAATCTGTAAGGAATATGGTACCGCCATGCGGATTGGAACCAATCATGGCTCCCTTTCCGATCGAATCATGAGTCGCTATGGGGATACCCCGCTGGGAATGGTGGAGTCCGCCTTGGAGTTTTTGAGAATTTGTGAAGACGAGCAATTTTATGACATTGTCATCTCCATGAAGTCTTCCAATACCCAGGTCATGGTGCAGGCCTACCGCCTGCTGGTCCAGAAACTCAATGAAGGTGGATTTAAACCCTATCCTTTGCACTTGGGGGTGACTGAGGCAGGAGAGGCTGAGGATGGTCGGATTAAATCTGCTGTGGGAATTGGCACCCTTTTGGAAGATGGCTTAGGGGATACTGTACGCGTTTCCTTAACCGAAGATCCAGAATTTGAGGCGCCTGTAGCACGGGCCCTGATTGACCGCTATACGTCAAGAAGTGCTCATGCACCGATAGCACCTTTGGCATCCTATCCCATCCATCCCTTCGAGTATACCAAGCGACAAGTTACCGAGGTATACAATTTCGGAGGGCAAAATGTACCTCGGGTAATTGCAGATATTTCTGCGCTATCTGAAGTTACCGATCGGGAAATGAAGGCGGTGGGACACTTTTACTTGCCGGAATTGGACAAGTGGAAGATGAATGATTTGGGTTGTGACTTTATTTATTCTGGTTCAAACCCCATTCCGTTCATGCTTCCGAATGGGATGAAGGAAATCCAGGACTATTCCATTTGGAAAGCGGTAGGCGATCAATTGAATAAATTTCCGCTATTCCAACTTTCTGAATACAAGGAAGCGAAGGGAGTTCACCAAGAACTTAATTTTCTAGCCGTTAGTACAGCCGATATCGATCAAGCCATTTCTTTGGTAGGGTCCAGGAAAGATACCGTCCTCCTTTTGTCTAGCAGCAATGCCCATGGCATGCCCGACTTACGAAGGGCATTTGTGGGGTTGTTGGAAGCAAACTGTACCGCTCCAGTAGTGGTGCAGGTGAGTTATCCTGCTCATACTGCAGACCAAACCATGCTCTATGCCGCTACTGACGTAGGAGGCTTGTTGGTCGATGGATTAGGAGATGGAATCGTCATCTCCTTGAATCCCGAGCCAACTCAAGATCGAAAGCAGGTTTTGGAGCAGATCAAACTTCATAATTCGGTTAGTTTTGGGGTATTGCAAGCGGCACGTACCCGCATGTCCAAGACGGAATACATTTCCTGTCCTTCTTGTGGAAGAACGCTTTTTGACCTACAGGAAACTACCGCCATGATCCGTAAGCGTACAGATCACTTGAAAGGAGTGAAGATTGGCATCATGGGTTGCATCGTAAATGGTCCAGGCGAGATGGCCGATGCAGATTACGGCTATGTAGGTTCGGGTAAAGGTAAAATCACTTTGTACAAGGGCAAAGAAGTAGTGAAGCGCTCCGTAGCCTCCGAAAAGGCGGTAGACGAATTGATCAACATCATTCGTGAAGACGGCAAGTGGCTAGAGCCAGAGGCGATTTAAATTTTCTCGACTTGACCTCCTATTGTCAATATTCGTTCAATTTGCTGAAGAAACTAAACTTATCTTTACGCCTTCGGGTTAATGGATAAACCGCTTTTGTCATGGAAGAAAAAAATCAAGTAAAGGAGTTTTTTAAGTTGGGTGAGGTAGGGAATTATTTTCTCCGTGTTTTCCGAAAGCCTGACCCCAATGCACCTAGCAATTTTAATTTGCGGATGATGCATGGTATCAACAAGATTTCTATTCTTATTTTCTTGTTTGCCTTGATCTTTTGGATCGTTAAAAGATTTATCTAGAAATCTGCTTCTTTTTGAATTCCACCTCAATTCGAAGGGAAAAATTTTAGAAAAGCACTCCCACCTGAAAGCTCAAACTTTGGAATTGAGTGGTTACTTTATTGAGGGAGTTAAATCCCTCAGGCAGTAAGGGTCTGGTCCAGAAAGGGTGGATTTTTGGTCGGCTACCCGATTGACTATGTGTTCCTTCCAAATAGCTGCTGGGTTGCCATTTGAATCCTATGCTTGAAGTGAGTGCCCAATTTCCTTTTTTTGCGGGTAGGGTCACACCCAAAAAGGGGTGGAAGTAGACTCCACCTTCTTGCCAAGTACTAGACCATTCCGTACGTTCTCGTTTTTCCAGAAAGGTAGTTCCGAATCCTGCATTGAGTCCTCCCATCCATTTTGGGCCGACATCATCCCCAAGAAAACCTCTCCATCCCAAGCCTATGGGAAGCAGTTGAACGTCTGGGTAGTTATCATAGCCCAAATGAATTCCCAAGTAATGATTGGGTTTAATTTCTTTTCCATGGAAGGCAGAAATGGAAAAATTGAGTCGGTTTTGAGTTTCCTCTGACCACAAGGTTCTTGATTTTCCTCCAAGTAGACCCAATTCCAATTGCGTGATCCTTGATTTCTCTTGGGCAGTCGCAATGGGAATGAACCACCAAGAGAATATGCAAATTAGAAACCAGATACTGTTCTTCATCTTAGCTTACTTCAATAGGTTCAGCCACTTGGATGCAACTCAACTTCTTAAGTTTGGCGGGATTGCTATAGTCATATTGACAGACCCCATCTGGTCCAATAACTATAAGAGAATTGGGCCCGGGGATTAAGTCTACTGACTTCATGGATTGAATAAATTCCAATTGGTTTTTATCAATGGAAAGAACATCAGATGCGTTGAAGCTTTTCAGTCCATGCTTGCCTTCTGCTACATAGAGGTAGTTTTCTGCCAAGCCCAATCCATGTGGATTGAGCATGGGATAGGCTTTTGTAAGTTTGGGTTGGTACGGATCTCGAATGTCAATTACTTGAAGTTCATTCACGCCATTCACACAAAAATTACCACTTCGCAAAGTTACAAAAGCAAAGTCTTCATTGACGACAACTGGGTCGCAGGCCAGTACGTGTTCATACACTGCTATGCGCTTTGGATCCTGAGGTTTGCTGGCATCGTAGATATGCATGCCTCGATTGGATCCGATAAATAGTTTTTGATTAAATGGGAAGATGGTTTCAATACCCCAGCCCAATTCAATGGGTTTGATGAATTTGGGTTCGGCAGGGCTAAGTACATCAAAAACGCGAAGGGTACTCTGATCCACGGCAAAAAGATGGCCATCCATCAGGGTAAATCGGGCCATGGATCCACCGGTGCCATAGCTTTGGGATGCCTTGGCCATGTTTGCGAGTAGGCTCATACCAGGACGCACAGTCCACATGTCATTGTATTCCCAGCGTGGAGAATCACTGGTGAGCACGGTATCCTTGAAGGTGATGATTTTCCCAGTACTGTGCTGGTATAGGTGGGTAAATACGTCTTCTATGCGATTTACCAAACGGATAGATCGGATATTGCTGATATCAAAGGCGAGTAAATCCACGTAATTGTCTGCGTAGAGGATGTCGCTATTGATTGCCAAGTCTACATTTCCTTCGATCGGAATGAAACTCAGATTGATCGGGTTAGCTGGATTTTTATTATCAAAAATGTGAATCCCTTTGCTTGGCTCATTGATAAGTAAAAAATCCTTGTAAATGTAAATTTTTCCAGGATTCTCTATTTCCTGAGCAGGAATTGGAGCAAGTGACTTGGCGCGAACATCCTTCATTTCTAAATAGACAGGCATCATCGTCCGAAACGTGTAGGTCGAGGTTACTTCATCCATACATGAAAAAAGTAAAGTACTTGCCAAGAGGAGTAGTGCGGTATTTAGATGTAAAAGTTTCATTGAGTAGTTAAATTTGGATTAACAAAGTTACTAGTTTCTAGACGTGCTTCATCCAGGATTCGCTACAGGGATAGGATACTTTTTATCATTTTTTTACTTGCCTTCGATTTTATTTTTTAGCTTCCTTATAAAATTATTAGGATTGGATTTCTTCTTCTTCAGCTGTTGAAGGAGACCTGTCCAATCGACTTCACTTTGATTTAGCTTTCAGTTAGATGCATTCACGAAGAAGATTTATACAAAACACGAGCATTATAGGATTGGCCATGACTATACAACCCAATTTATCCCTGCTGGCCGCCCAGAAAAAAGTGCTGGGCCATGGCGACTACAAATATACCTTAGATTCCAACTGGGGGAATTTAGATCCTACCAAAGTTCCGGTGGTGAATTGCCATGAAATGGTCATGGATCGAAAGGGGAGAATGATTCTTCTGACGGACGAACCCAAGAATAATGTAATCATTTACAGCCAATCGGGAAAGTTAATCACTACTTGGACCTTGGGACTTACTGCAGCTCATGGATTGACCCTAGTGGATGAGGGGGATGCCGAATACCTGTGGATCGTAGACAATGGGGGGAGGATACTCAAAACAACTCTGGATGGGAAAGTAGTTACCGAAATTGCTTCACCGGTAGCTGAAGGGATTTATAGCGAAAAGATGCGTTGGGTCCCAACCGAAACAGCAGTGGCTCCCAATGGGGATCTGTATGTAGCTGATGGCTATGGTTCCCAGTTTTTTCTGAAGTACGATAGTAAAGGAACCTTTATTCGAAAATTTGGAGGAGCGGGAAATGAAGATGGGCAGTTTAGTACTGCGCATGGGATTGCCGTGGATCAGCGAGCGGGTGGCGAACCCACTCTGATTTGCACCTCTAGGGGGCATAATTCATTTAAGCGATTCACGATGGATGGCAACTTTCTAGAAACAATTTTTCTGCCAGGAGCCTATGTTTGTCGGCCTGTGATTCATGGGGAAAATCTGTATGCAGGGGTGTGCTGGTCTAGGCTGCGTTACCTGGAGCAAACGGATAATTCTGGGTTTGTGACTATTTTAAACAAAGACAATCGGGTAGTCTCCAATCCTGGAGGAACTGAACCTTATTACCGAGAGGGGGT
>JBANGF010000187.1:0-12759 GCA_037975655.1 Bacteroidota bacterium
TCAAAAATTACGAGGGAGAGATTTTTGGCACGTACTACCGTATTCAGGTTGGCGACACTGCCCAAGATTACCAATCCAAGTTTGATTCCGTATTTGCTTTAATTAATGCCGCCTCCAACTCCTACATCCAGGAATCGGAGGTTTCGGATTTCAATGCGACCGGAATTTTGGTAAATCCTTCCTTTACTTTCCGGGACATGTTGGATTCTTGTAAGAAGTACCATGACCAAAGTCAAGGCTATTTTGAGCCCACCCTGTATCCGCTCATCAAAGCTTGGGGATTTTCTTTTGAGGAGCGCGAGCAAATGGACTCCAGCAAAGTTGCTTCGCTGAAGTCCTTGGTGGGCTTTGAATCCCAGTTGCAGGTAACGGATAGCAGTTATGTAGCTGCTCAAGCAGGGGTCAAGCTAGACATCACGGGGCTAGGTGAAGGCTATGCCATCGACAAGCTGGCTGAGGTGTTGGATCAGGCAGGCGTGGCCAACTATCTGGTGGAAATTGGAGGGGAGATGAAGGGAAAAGGACAGAATCCCAAAGGTGAAAATTGGACCATCGGCATCGAAGATCCTGCACAAGCTGAATTGGGAGTAACCAACACTATGCTCACCAAAGTGACACTGAATGGATTGGCTTTGAGTAGCTCCGGCAATTACCGTAAGTTTTACATCGATGAGCAGGGCAATCGCCGATCCCATTTGATCGACCCGAAAACGGGCTTTCCTGTCAGCCATTCCATGGTGTCCGTATCCGTTTTGGCTACATCCGCCACCCAAGCCGATGCCTTGGCTACTGCTTTTATGGCCATGGGACCTGAGCAAGCCAAGTCACTGGCCGAAAGCCTTCCTGGGGTAGAGGCCATGTTTGTGTTGGCTGAGAAGGACCGCCTGAGAATGGAATTTACTTCTGGCTTTCCGGAGGAGCTGAAGCAGGAGAAAAAGTAAAAGCTTCGCGCCGCCGCGTGAAAAAAGTAAGTAGGCTGCAAAGGCCTGCCTGCCTTCCGCAGTTAGGACTCTGCGCCTTTGCGCGAGAAAAAAAGTCTTATTAACTCTGGAAGCAGGCCTGCATACCGAAGGAATACTCTTCGTCTTTGCGTGATCTACGCCTTATATTTTCTCAATTACAACCGCAGAAGCACCACCGCCACCATTGCAGATGCCGGCCACACCGATTTTTCCTCCTTTTTTACGGAGTACGGTGCACAAGGTGCTGATGATTCGCGCTCCAGAAGCGCCTAGGGGATGTCCTAGGGATACCGCACCACCAAATACATTCAATCTGTCATTGTCTAGGTTGAGTTCCCGCTGATTGGCAAGTGCCACCGCTGCGAAGGCCTCGTTGATCTCGTAGTAGGAAACTTCGTCAGCAGTTACTCCCGCATGTTTCAACGCCTTCGGGATAGCCAAGGCAGGAGCCGTGGTAAACCACAATGGATCTGTGGCTGCATCGGCGTAGCCTCTGATTTTGGCAATGGGCTTCCATCCATACTTTTCTACCACTTCTTTGCTCGCCAAGACCAAGGCAGAAGCTCCATCATTCATGGTGGAAGCATTGGCAGCAGTTACGGTACCATTTGGATCAAAAACGGACTTGAGCGAAGGGATTTTATCAAAAACCACATTCTTGTATTCCTCATCTTCAGCAATCACAATCGATTCTCCTTTTCTACCCTGTAGTTCTACGGGGACGATTTCTTCGGAAAAGGCACCTGCTTCCCAGGCGGTAGCGGAGCGCTGGTAGGACTGGATGGCATAGGCATCCTGCTCCTCCCTGCTAATTTTCATTTCCTTAGCGGTATTTTCGGCACAATTACCCATCGGAAACTTGTAGTACACCTCAAAAAGCCCATCACGTACCAATCCATCACTCAGTTCAGCATTGCCGTATTTGTAGCCAAAACGTGCCTTAGGCACGTAGTAGGGGACATTGGACATGCTTTCCATGCCGCCCGAGATCACGACTTCATTGATGCCCAATTGGATAGACTGAGCGCCAAGCATGACGGCTTTCATGCCGGATGCACAAACCTTGTTAATGGTGGTACAGGGTACTTGGTAGCCAATCCCTGCACCTATGGATGCTTGTCGAGCAGGTGCTTGGCCCAAATTGGCGGACAGCACGTTTCCCATAAATACTTCGTTAACAGCTTCTACAGGTACCCCAGACTTGGCTAGGGCTCCTTTGATGGCAATGCTTCCCAATTCGGTGGCAGTTAAGCCACTCAATTTGCCTCCAAAACTTCCCAGGGGAGTACGTACCGCTGCAAGGATGTAAACTTCTTGATTCATCTGTATTTGGGTTTATGAAAGTCAACCAAAGCGAAGGATTTACCAATCGGGTAATCCTCTTTTGGGCTGCTGTGTGGCTTTCTTTTTGTTGTCTTGGATGTAGCGTAATTCTGCTGCATTGAGGGATTCTAGGATCTGTGCCGCTTGCTCAGGGGAAAGATTCATCCCTTTCAGCTTTTCACGCATGGCTTCCATCTTTTTCTGTCGATCGGCCAGGTTGGCATCCATTTGGTTATTTGCATTTTGCCCAGCCTCTTCACTTTGCTGGGAGGGATTTTCTCCCTTTTGTCCTTCCTTGGCTTTGTCCTCGTTGGTTTTCTCCCCGTCTTTCTGGTCGGACTTGGAATCTTCTTTCTGGGAAGGGTCCTTTTGTTGCTGATTTTGTTGGTTTTGCTGCTGTTGATCTTGTTCCTGCTCCTGCTCTTCCTGCTGCTTTTCCTGCTCCAATTTTTCCTTGAGCGCCTTCAGTTTGCCATCGTTGGGATACTTGGCCAGGCCATCATTGACCTCCCGAAGAGCTTGTTCCTTGGCCGTTTTGACATAGGACCGTGCTGCTCGGTTAAAGAAATCACCAGCAGTTTGGGCGATGGCAGCTTCCCCGATTAGGCAATAGCCAATCAGCAGTACACCGAAAAGGATCTTAGTTTTCATTGATTTCCACCACATCTTTCAAACTGGTCATAAATTCTTGGTAAGCAGCTACTGTTTCGTCTTGCGCTAAGGCTGCTTCCAATAGGGTTAACGCTTCCTTGAACTTAAATTGTTCCACGAGTCGATCCGCTTCTGCTTTTTTACGCTTAGCAAACTCAGAAGGTTCGGGGGTATTCTCATCTTTATTCTTGCGTTCCTCATCACGCTTCAGCCATCGGGCTAGCAACTCATAGTTGTATCGTGCCTCCTCATTCAAGGGGTCTTGAATCAAAGCGGATTGAAATTTGCTCAATGCAGCCTGGTAGTCCTGCTTATTACCCAACACGACTCCACCCTGATTGTAGGCGAAGGAAGCAAGGCGCTTACCTGAGCTTTGGCTTGCCTTGTCAAAATTTGCTGCAGCTTCCTCCGGCTGAGAAGCGTAGTGGTAACTTAGTCCTAGGTTAAAATCTAGTTGAGCTGTCGCAAGTTGGAATTCATCGATTAATACGCGATGGTCTTTGATGGACTGTTCGTAATCCGTAGCGGCATAACTCGCTGCTGCTTGATCAATGGCAGCATTCAAGCGGCTGACCCGAGTCCAAGAAGCGGGCAGAAACAATAAAACCAAGAAGATTCCTTTGCTCCAGCTCATCAGAGTTTGATTGTTTTAATGGGTAAAATCATATCGACCAAGGCAAGCGCCAAAGCGGCAAGTAGGAAGTAAAAATACTTATTGGAGCTGGCTTCCACTTTACGAGTGGTAGCAATGCCACCTTCCAAACTCTCTATGGCAGAGATCAAGCCACCCATTTCCTGGGTTTGATCAGAGATTTCAAAGTATTGTCCTCCTGTTTCTGCTGCAATGAACTGCAAGGGTTCCCGGTTGAGCTTGGTTAGGGCAGGCTTGCCCGTATCGGGATCCATCACTAATCCGTTGCCCCGAGGCATTTCTCCGCCTCGATCGGTTCCAATACCGATTGAAAATACTTTGATTCCTTCGTCCACTAACTCTTCGGCAATACCATCCAAATCGTCTCCAAAGTGCTCCCCATCTGAAATCAATACAACAGATCTAGATTTCTTTTCTTGGCTCTGGTCGTTTTGAAAACGTTCCAATGCCATCCGAAGTGGAGTGCTGAGGTCAGTACCTAGGTTGGGCACTAATCCTATGGAAAGCCCATCAATATACAAGTTGGCTACTGCCTGATCGTAGGTCAAGGGGAGTTGAAGGAAAGCCTCGGTAGAAAAAATGATCAATCCCACTCGGTCAGAAGGGAAGGAATTCAGCAATTCCTTCAGTTCAAATTGAATTCTGCGCAGTCGATTAGGCGCAATATCGGTCGCTACCATGGACTGGGATAGGTCCACTGCTATGAAAATGTCTTTTCCCTCTTCCTTCACTTCCTTAAAGGAATCTCCGATAGAAGGACCCGCAAAGGCAATGAGGAGTAAAATAAAATAGAGAGTTCGGATGATGAGTTTGGTAAAAAGGCGTTGCTTTTCCACCTTCAACTTGCGGTTGATGGCCCAAAATCTACCCAAGTATAGGAAATACAAGAGGATAAAAATCCCGGCGAGGAGAAGCGTGAGTTTGATGTCAGGGTATGCCCAAATCATGGCCTGAAATTAGGAAATAAAGCTAACTTTGAAAGCGAAAATTGGCAAAGGTGCGATTGCTTTTCAAAAAGAATTTCAAGAATTAACAAACATTAATTTCTTCCCTTCGTTCGGTTAAGGTAGTTCAAGATTTACTTCCTAGATGTCTTTTTTAAGGTTCTTTATTATTTTCCTCTTTCTTCTCAATGGTTTCCAAGTATTTTCCCAAGAGAAAAAGTTAGTAAATGGGCAAGTCTTGGATGCAGCAAACCTTCAGCCCTTAATCGGAGCATCCATATACTGGGAAGGTCAAGCTCAGCAAGGAACTACTACAGATTTGGAGGGTAATTTTTCCTTACAAGTATATGCCCTGCCTGCAAAAATTATTCTTTCCTACCTAGGTTATGAGAAATCCATTCGCACAATTCAAGCAAAAGACTTGGAAAAAGTGCAGCGATTTTACCTAAAGTCAGAGGACTTTTCCTTGGAAGAAATCTTGATACAAGAACGGAGAGGGGATGAGCAAGTTAAAAATCTAGAATTAGGGAAGTCTACCTTATCTATGGAAACACTCCAATCTTTGCCGGCCTTATTTGGGGAAGTAGACCTTTTGCGGAGCCTTCAATTGCTACCTGGAGTGAAGTCTGCAGGGGAAGGGACTGCTGGACTTTTTGTGCGCGGGGGATCTGCCGATCAAAATTTGGTACAGGTGGATGGTGCTCCTGTCTACAATGCTTCCCACTTTTTTGGAATTTTCTCCGTATTCAATCCCGATGGTCTCAAAAAGGTAGACCTCTACAAAAGTAACATGCCCTCCAGCTTTGGAGGTAGGGCCTCTGCCCTAATCGATGTGGCCTTCCGGGAAGGAGAAAGCGATCGAATTCGTGGGGAAGGAGGAATTGGTACCATCTCTTCCAGACTTACGCTGCAAGGCCCACTATTGGGAGAAAAATCAAGTTTTCTGATTAGCGGAAGACGTACCTATGCGGACTTGTTTTTGAAGCTTTCCCCTAACCCAGACATCAAAAATAACCAACTTAACTTTTACGATTTAAACGGGAAAGCTGCCTTTACCTTGGGTGAAAAGGACAAACTTTCCATAAGCAGCTACCAAGGCAGTGATTTGCTGGGCTTGGACGGTCAGTTTGCCTTGGGCTGGGAAAACTGGGTTTCAGCAGTTAACTGGAACCGGGTGAACTCTGATAGTTCCTACTTTGACCTGCAAGGCTATCATTCTCGGTATAGCTATCAAGTGAAGTTTGATAATGAAGAAAATGGCTTCGACTGGACCAATTCCCTTTCAGAGTCTGGAATCAAGGCCACCTGGACGCGCGTTCTGGCTACTAATAGTACCGTATTTTGTGGAGTGCATGGGCAGGTGTATCATTTTGCCCCCACGGACCTGAAGCCTGCACCCAATAATCCCATTATCCGCCGCCAAACCCAAGGCGTGAAAGGGCTGTTGGGCAATGCCTTCGTAGGGATCACGCAAGAGTTTTCGGATAAGTTGACTGCCGAACTAGGCCTTCGGCAGGGCGTCTATGCGCAAGTGGGGGAAGGAAAAGTATATCAATACCCAAACAATGCTCCGAATCCGGATGTGGATCCTTCAGACTCTGTCTTTTATGGTAAAGGAGAACTCATGCAGCGCTACCAAGGGTTGGAACCACGAATCGCTTTTCGGTACCTAATCCAACCTGAATTTTCACTGAAGTTGGCTTACAACCGCAATTATCAATACGTACAGATCGCTTCCAACAGTTCGGCAGGTCTTCCCATCGATCGTTGGGTTTTGGCAGGACAGTATATACGCCCCATCCGATCGGATCAAATTTCGCTTGGTGCCTTTCGTAACTTCAATCAAAATCGCTGGGAACTATCCGTAGAGGGGTATTACAAGGATTTGGATCAGGTAATCGACCTGCGCAAAGGAGCAAGGATCCTACTTTCGGATCAGGTGGAAACTGAACTATTGAGTGGACGTGGCTGGGCTTATGGCCTAGAGTTCTTGCTTCGCAAAAATAAGGGAAAGACCACTGGCTGGCTAGGTTACACCTGGTCTCGAGCTTGGAGACAGATCGATGGCATCAGTAAAGATCGTCCCTACAATCCACGATTTGACAGGCCGCATGACCTTTCTTTGGTGCTCAACCACCAATTTTCTCCCGCTTGGAGTAGTAGTTTTTCCTTTGTCTATTCTACTGGGCAGGCGGTATCCTTTCCTGTGGGATCCTACGTCGTAGATAACCAGTCCATGCCGCTTTATTCGGATTTTCGAAATGAAAATCGTTTTCCAGACTACCACCGTTTGGATGCTTCCGTCACCTGGAAAAATCCTGATCAAGGAAGAAAGTGGAAGGGGAGTTGGAATTTTGGGGTATATAATCTCTATGGTCGTAAAAACCCATTCTCTTATGATTTCCGAATGGTATACAACAATGACATCAACTACAGCCCTACAGATGGTAAGGTATTTACCGCTCGCCCAGGAGTCGTGATGACCTACTTATTTACCTTTTTGCCTTCCATCACCTACAACTTTGAGTTCTGATGAAAACTAACTGGATAGTAGTTTTGGTAGCTTTCTTATGTGCTTCTTGTCAAGAGGAGGTGTTCCTCGATTTGGATCAGAAAGATGCACGGATTCCAGTGATTGAAGGGCATTGGACGGATCTAGGGATCTACAATGAGGTGAAGATTTCCTTGTCCAAAAATTACTACGATTCCTTGGACCAAGAACTTGTTCGAGATGCAGAAGTCTTTGTGAAGGAACTGTCTACAGGAAGAAAAATTACTTTCAGTTATTTGAATGCGACCCGATCCTATCGCCCTAACCCTAGCGAACGTGCTAAGGTTGGAGAAACCTACCAATTGAATGTAAGTTGGAAGGGTCAAGTATTTCAATCTGAAGGATTTATGCTTGAATCACCTATTGTAGATTCGGTTACCTACGAATACCAGGAAAAGCGATTATTTCGAGACGAAGGCTATTATGTCAAGGTGTATGGAAAGATCCCTTTTCCAGACAACAACTACTACCGCATCCGGGTGATTGAAAATGATACGCTCAAAAATCAGCGGGAAGATTATTTATTGTTTGACGATGCCTTCGGACTGCGGGTATTTGAAGAAGGCTTAGAGCTTGGATATGCCTTTCAGAAAAATGATCGGGTAAGGATGGAACTCTACCGATTGAATAAAGATGCCTTTGATTACCTCAGCCAATTGGTCAACCTGTTGTTTAACGATGGAGGCTTATTTAGTCCTCCTCCCCAAAATCCTGAATCCAATATTCGGGTAGTCAAAGGCGATTCTCAAGTCTTGGGTTATTTCATCGTTTCTCCGGTGCTGACTCGTACCGTGGTTCTTCCCAACAAATAAGTTGAGAAAATTTTTGAATCATTGACAACTTTCCTCTAAGTTTATCGTAATATTACGATTGACTATGGGGCGATCCAAAACTACCTTATTTACGCCTGCGCAGAACGAATTGGCAGACCTTGCCAAAGCATTGGCACATCCTGCACGCGTAGCGATTCTTCAATACTTGGCCAGTACCCAGTCCTGTATCAATGGAACCTTGGTTCAGGAGCTGGGCTTGGCACAGGCGACCATTTCTCAGCACCTTCGTGAACTCAAGGAATTGGGTCTTATTCGCGGGAGCATTGAAGGTGCAGCAGTCAATTATTGCTTGGATACCGAACGCTGGCAGGAGGTTCAAGGCCTTTTTCAAGGCTTTTTTACGCAATTAGCTGAATCAAATACTGCTCCCTTGTGTTGTGATGAATAGTTCCTCACTTTCCTACATTTTAACCGCATCTCTACCATGAAACTCTCCCAAATCAAGTCTCAATTGGAAAGTTTGACTGAAGTCAACTTTCTATTGCCCTCTGGAACTGCTGTTCCTGCACATTTTCATGTGACCGAAGTTGGTCAATTCACCAAAAAATTCATCGATTGTGGAGGAACGCTTCGCAATGAATCCATGATCAGTTTCCAATTGTGGGAAGCGGAGGATTACGATCATCGCCTAGGTGCTGCCAAATTATTGGATATCATTCAATTGGCAGAGCGTGTATTGGAGTTGCCTGACCTAGAAGTGGAGGTAGAATACCAAGGAGATACCATTGGTCGATACGGATTGGAAATTTCAGGAGCTGATTTTCTTTTGACAGCTCGGCAGACCGACTGCTTGGCCAAGGATAAGTGCGGCATCCCTACAGAAAAGCCAAAAATTAGGCTCTCCAGCATGGCTCAGGGCCCTGTTTGTACACCCAATTCAGGATGCTGTTAATCAGATGAGAGCACCATTTTTTAGCCCCTTGCTTGAGACCATCGCATCATTACCTATCGCTGCTATCTCTGCGGAACGGAAGCTGCTTTTGGATGAAATGGCGGCCTACCTTCAAGAAAAGATTACCAACCGAAAGGAGATTCGACTCAATTTTATCTGTACGCACAATAGCCGCAGAAGTCAATTTTCCCAAATCTGGGCACAAACGGCTGCCGACTATTACGGAATAGATGCCTATTGCTATTCTGGTGGAGTTGAAGTAACTGCCTTCAATTCCCGGGCAGTAGCCGCCATACAGCGGGATGGATTTAAGGTGGCAAAAAAGGAAGGTGAAAATCCAGTGTATTTTGTTTTTTACAGCGAGGAGGAAGAACCTATCGTAACCTTCTCAAAGGTTTTTGATGATTCCATCAATGCGTCTAAAGAATTTGCCGCAGTGATGACCTGCGATCATGCAGATGAGAACTGTCCCTTTATTCCAGGTGCAGAAAAGCGTTTTCCGCTTCGCTTCGAAGACCCAAAAGCCTTTGACGATAGTCCCTTAGAGGAAAGGATGTATACCGAGCGTTCTCATCAAATTGCGGCTGAGCTATTTTACCTTTTTGAAAAAGTAAGCAAGTCTTCCGCTTAAGGCAATTCATTTTGAAAAGAGAAGGTAAATTTTCTTCTTTGGATAAATTAACCTGAATCTAAAAATGAAATCCCTACTTCGTATTGCCTTTTTATCGCTTGCGCTGGGAGTAGTCTTTTCATTCAATGCTCCTATTCATGCCCAGGAAACTGAGAATCCCCCAGTAGATGGAATGCCGGTTCCTCCAGGTGGATTCTATAATTTTAGCAACAGCTTAAACCAAACTATCCGCAAAGCTGCATTGGAAGCCAAGGTACAAGGTATTTTGTTGGTCTCTTATGTCGTGTCTGCTGAAGGAAAGGTGGAGAATGTAAAAGTCATTCGAAGTTTGTGTCCAAGTTGTGATGAGGAGGCCGTTCGTGTGATTTCTAATTCGGGTATCTGGACACCCTCAAAAAAAGAAGGCAAGCCTATAGTAAAAAAAATGACCTTGCAGATTGGGCCAATCCAATTTTGATCGTCATTTTCATAAAATAAGCCTTAACACTCGTTAACTCGATCAATTTTGCATTTTCCATTTATTTTAATTCTATTAATAACAAAACTTATTATTTATGAAAACACTACTCCGCGTTGCCTTTTTCTCGCTGTTGCTAGGAGCTGGGCTAACTCTTTCCAATGTTGTTCAAGCACAGAACCAGCAAACCATAAAATCACCAGCAGAAGAAATGCCAGTTCCTCCAGGGGGAATCACTGGGCTTACCAACTACATGATTCAAAACTTAACCTATCCTTCTGCGGCGAAAGAAGCCAATGTGCAAGGAATGGTAGTTGTATCTTTTATAGTTACTGCTGAAGGAAAGGTTGAGAATGTGGAAGTGCTTCGCGGCATTGGTTCTGGTTGCGATGAGGAGGCCGTAAGAGTGATTTCAAATTCTGGAATTTGGACTCCTGGCAAAAATGGAGGCAATGCTGTGGCCGTTAAAATGACCTTACCGGTTCAATTCAAACTTTAATCTTTTTCTTGTAAAAAAAAAGCCTCAAAATCACTGATTTTGAGGCTTTTTTGATTTTTAGTTGTTGCTCCTAATCCATGGCATTCCCGTGGAAGAGCGCATTGAAGAAGAGTTTGTTGGTTCCGTACCAAGCTCCTCTAAAGTTAGGGCTATCGAAGAAGTGAATCACACGGCCTTGACCGGATGGAGAGATGACCACACTGGCACTTTGCTTCAGACTTTCCAGGTTGGACTTGGAAATGTAACCTCCTAAGTGTGGATTGGCTGTGTAGCGGATGGGAGTGAGGTACTTATCTGCTGAAGGCTTGATGAAGAGATCCGTATTTCGGTACACAGGCAAGGTCTTGCGACTGTATCCATAGGCAATCGGATGGGTTAGGTCGAGTTCGGCCAGGTAAATGCTTCCGCCTACTTCCTTAGCGCCTTCGGTATCGTTGCGTGTAGCAAAAGGAAGGCTTGCAGGAGCCTTTTCTCCATTACCAGCCACGGCTTCTTCCTTGGTGATGCCCTTCTGGTTTAGCCAAAGGGAGGCATTCTTCATTGAAATGATGGTCCCGCCGCGGCTTACCCAATCCTTGATGTGGTTGACTTGCCCTTCAGAAAACGATCCATAACTGCCAGATGGAAGAATAAGCGTGTTGTAACCATGTAGGTTGAGTCGGCCAAACTGCTCCACGTTCACCTTGGTAACTGGCATCCCGATTTGGTGATCCAGCAAGTTCCAGATTTCTCCTGCCTCGGAGGCGTTGATCCCAGTGCCTACAACAAGAACCACCTTGGGATGTTGCACAGCAGATACGCTATTGGATCCAAGGTCAATTCCGCTTAGATTCAAGCCAGTTTGCACGGAATAGACCTTCTGTCCATTCTTTTGAGCCAAGGTTTTGAGTTGCTGCATTACTTCGGCTTTGGAAAGGGATTGGAAGCCCATCGGAATCATCAAAGTCCCCCTCCCAAAGTCAACTTTGCCCTCATGAGTTTGGGAGGAGAAAGGTTGGTGAAGTGCTTCTACATGTACGCCAGCTTTTTGCAGTTCAAATAGGAGTTTGGGAGCATAGTAATCTCTCCAATCAATCAAATACGCATAAGCCTCTCCTTGTGGAAATGCATGTGAAGGAAGGGTTACTTCTTTTAATTCGGTGCCTACTTTTGCCGTAGGCGCAGAAGCGAAAGGCATCCCATAAGCAGCAGCCATGGTCCAGGCGGAGGCATCATAAAACACGGAATCCGCGAAGGTAGTCACGTATTCAAACATGGTTCGTACCATGCGGTACTGCGGTTGCTTGGTTGGTACTACCCAAGAAGATCCTTTTTTGAAGGTTTGTCCAGCAGCGCTGAGGTCCGCTGGATTTTCATAGACCTTGATTTTGTGATCTAGTAGGAACTGTAGGAATAGTCTGTTTCTGCTGGGATCGGTTTCATCGCCAAACACGTAATTTTTTGCCAAATCCTTGGTTCCTTCAGCCACGGCACCTTCAAAAAACTCCCGAAGGTATGCATGCATATACTCACGGTTGTCCAATGCTGCCTCCATTGTGGCAAGGGAATTGACTACATGGTTGCGGATGGTAAAAGCGAAGGTAATGTCTCCACGCTGGCTGTTTTGGACATGACCGCGGGAACTGGCTGTTTCAAATACCAAACCCAATCCCCCGTGCATGTCAGGGTAGGAGGAACCATAGCCTGGGTAACTGTTGTCAAACACCTCTTTGCTCCAGTACAGGCTCCCAATTTGGTCCATGTATTTGGCAAAGTACTTGGCGAATTTGGGGTTGAGGTCGTCGTAATTTTTACGAGGCACTACCGGGTTTTCTGAGCCATAGGGCTTGGTTGGCTCAAAGAAATAGGTGCTGTTGACACCCATTTCGTGGAAATCGGTGGTCACGTTAGGATACCACTGGTGGTACCAAGCTACTTTTACTTTGGATTCAGGGTGTGCCAAAGGCAACCAATCACGGTTGAGGTCAAACCAGTAATGGTTGGTACGGCCTCCAGGCCAGGCCTCGTTGTGCTCTCGATCCAAAGGATCTGCTACCGCTGGAAATCCCTTGTTGGAGTTGGCCCAAAGACTGTGACGATCTCTTCCATCTGGATTGAGCGTAGGGTCGATGTGAACGACTGCATTGGCGCGAAGCTGAGTAGCTAGATCGGATTGGGAGGCAAGCAACCAATAGGCGGTCAGCATGGCTGCTTCTGCAGAAGAAGGTTCGTTGCCGTGCACTCCATATCCTTGGTGAATGATGGAAGGCATGTTCTTGATATCGGGTAGGGGTTGGCTCGGGTCAGCGAGTTGCAACTGCTTTTGACGCACCTGCTCCAGATTGCTGAGGTGTGCGGCAGAAGCGATGGTTAAGATTACCTTGG
>JBANGF010000192.1:0-4427 GCA_037975655.1 Bacteroidota bacterium
CTCATCTGGGCTGTAGCCTTGGCAATACATAACTCCTACAATAGCACCTGCCGAACTACCACTGACTTGATTGGGGTAAATTCCTGACTCATTGAGCGCTTTAAGCACTCCGAGATGGGAAATCCCCCTTACTCCTCCTCCCGAAAGAGCCAGGCCAATACTTGGCTTAGAGTTCATCTAGTCTGAAGGTTTGGTCTACACGCACTCCTTTTTCTGTCATTTTTACGGTACAGCACTCGTTGCTCGCATCGTGCTCAAAAAAAAGTAGGTAGTTTTCACGCACCGCTTCTTCTAAAAATTCCTGCTTTTCCTGGAGTGTGAGCAAGGGACGAGTATCGTAGCCCATCACATAAGGAATGGGAAGGTGTCCGACTGAAGGGAGTAAGTCCGCCATAAACACCAGGGTTCGACCCTTGTACTGAAGTTTGGGGAGCATTTGCTTATCTGTATGGCCATCCATAGTCAAAAAGTCAAAGCTTGGAAACAGGGATTTTTTGGAAAGATCTAAAAATTCTAAAACTCCATGTTCTTGCAAAGGGAGCATGTTCTCCTCCAAAAACGAGGCCTTTTCTCTAGGATTTGGCTTTGTCGCCCAGTTCCAATGATCTTGATTGGTCCAATACTTCGCCCTAGGGAAGGCCAATTCGTATTGTCCATGGGAACCATACTTCACACTCCCCCCACAATGGTCAAAGTGCAGGTGTGTCAAAAAAACATCGGTAATATCAGTAGGATGAACTCCGAGTTGCCGTAAACTTTTCTCTAAACTAGCTTCTCCATGCAAGTAATAATGAGCAAAGAAGCGGGCATCTTGCTTGTCCCCTATTCCAGTATCGATTAAGACCAATCGGTTGCCATCAGAAACAAGTAAGCAGCGCATTGCCCAAGTACATAGATTTTTGTCGTCCGCAGGGTTGGTCCGTGACCAAATGGATTTAGGCACCACCCCAAACATTGCCCCTCCATCCAATTTAAAAAATCCTGTATCTACGGTGAAAAGCTCCATGTAATTGATTTAAAGCACTGATAAGGTCCCCAACGAACAAGAATAAACCTGATTGATGGGTAATTGAAAAAAGATCCAAATCTTACTCCACTACCACACCCATCGCACAAAACTTATCTATTCGCTGAGAGATACGCTGATCCGCTTCGATGGCGTCCAATTCTTTTAAAGCTTGGCTAATTACTTGCTTCAAGGTTTTTGCCATCCCTTTCAGGTCTTTATGTGCTCCACCAAGCGGTTCGGGAATGATGTCATCTACTAGACCATTGGATTTCATGTCTGTAGCAGTCAACTTAAGTGCCTCTGCAGCTTGTTCTTTGTAATCCCAAGATCTCCATAGAATGGAAGAGCAAGATTCAGGTGAGATCACCGAGTACCAGGTATTTTCCAGCATATACACCCTATCTCCAATTGCGATTCCCAAGGCGCCACCAGATGCTCCTTCGCCAATGATGATGCAAATCACAGGTACTTTGAGCATAAACATTTCCTTGATGTTTCGTGCAATGGCTTCCCCCTGCCCTCTTTCTTCTGCTTCCAATCCTGGAAATGCACCCGGAGTATCTATTAGGGTGACGATGGGCTTGTTGAATTTTTCAGCCATTTTCATCAGACGGAGCGCCTTACGGTATCCCTCTGGATTGGCCATGCCAAAATTTCGCTCTTGACGTTGCTTGGTATTTCTACCCTTCTGCTGACCAATAAAAAGGACTGTTCGGCCATCAATATCTCCTAGACCACCAATCATGGCCTTGTCGTCTTTCACACTTCGATCTCCATGCAATTCAATAAAATCATTAGTGATCTCATAGATGTAGTCTAAGGCGTAAGGCCGATCCGCATGTCTCGAAAGTTGTACCCGCTGCCAGCGAGTCAGGTTGGCGAAAGTTTCCTTTTTCAAGGCCAAAATTTTACCTTCCAATGAAGTAATATCCTTACTTAGGTCGATGTTTCTCCCTTTTGCCAACTCCTTCATCTCCTGCAACTTTTGCTCTAAATCAGCAATGGGTTTTTCAAATTCTAAGACCATTTCCGTAAATTTTTGAAGAGCAAATATAAGGATAAGTCTTAATCCTAGATGGAAATCTAGAAGGAAATAACGGTCTGAAAAGTGAGTATTTACTAAACAGGAAATAAAAAAAGTCAGTTCCTAAAAATAGCTCAAACAGAATGAATTTCCTTTCGGCAAACTAAACCAAAACAAAAAAGTCCCTAATTTCTCAGGGACTTTGATGCGGAATGGACGGGACTCGAACCCGCGACCTCCTGCGTGACAGGCAGGCATTCTAACCAGCTGAACTACCACTCCAAGGTTAGTGAGAGCAAGAATAAACTTAGCTCAGATAAAAGACGAACGAATCAGTCTTTGGTATTATTAAATCGATGCGGAATGGACGGGACTCGAACCCGCGACCTCCTGCGTGACAGGCAGGCATTCTAACCAGCTGAACTACCACTCCGTTTCCCTTCACTTTTGAAGTGGTGCAAAGGTAGAAAAACGGAACTTATCCGCAATAAATCAACTTTATTTTTTTAATAAAAGGCAAGTATCTTCTTCGCTATCAAATACATAAATATAGATTTTGAAGGTTTAAATGGCTGTTTGATCCACTAGTACCTGCACATTGGGATGCAACCACAAGAAAGAGGCAGGAAATTGACCCCTCACTTGCTGCTTTTTCAACTGCTCGAAAGCCTCTTTTTTGCCCGATCCTGCAACAAAAAGTAAAATAAGATTGGATTGTAGAATCCCTCGGAGGCCTATCGTCATTCCAAAACTTGGAGGCTGATTCAAAGTTTTCAACATGCCATTGGCCAAAGTCGATTCGGCAAGTTGACATACATGAAAGGGAAGTTGATGCTCCTCCCCTGGCTCGTTCAACGCAATGTGTCCATTCACTCCAATCCCCAAAATGCAAATATCCAAGGGACCTTCTCGCTCCAAAACCTGCTCCATGGCTGCACATTCACCTACTGGATCTGGTGTATAGGGGTCCAAGCTCCAGTAGCGATCGGATGAAATGCCCATGGGCTGTACAAACTTCCTTTGCACATCCAACTCGGAGGTAAAGGCCGAATTGGGTTCCAAACCACCCCATTCGTCCAATTTAATCACCCGGAGGGCTGATCCGAAATCAGGAAATTGCTGTTTGTATTCCACAAGTTTGGCATAGCTCCCCGAAGGAGACCCTCCACTTGCCACACAAAATAAAAGATTGGGCTTTTTTTCTACCGCTTCTTTGATCCATTCAAAGCCCTGCTTACTCATTGACTCAAAGTCAGAAAAAAAGTGAAAATTCATATTTGCTGATGTATTGGCTTTTTGCTAGAAATCCTATGCCTTAAATGTATCATTTCCCACTTATCAAATCCAAGTGATAAACGACCTCTCGTCAATTAAATTTTAAGGATTCCAAAACCCTTCCTATCTTACTTATTCAAATAGATCCCAATTCAAGTTAAGTTATGAAAAGAACCTCCCTCCTCCTACTTGTTCTCCTAGCACTTGGACAACCAATCCTAGCTCAGAAAAAAGGAACAACCAAAGTAGATCCGTTAAAGCAATCTGTGCAACAAACCATCGATGCACAATTTGCCGATATGACCGAACTCAGTGACAAGATTTGGTCATTTGAAGAAATCGCATTCCAAGAGACACAATCTTCCGCAGCTCTTTCTGCTTACGCAGAAAAGTTGGGTTTCAAAGTTACCCGAGGTGTAGGAGAAATCCCTACTGCTTTCGTAGCGGAATATGGATCTGGAGCTCCAATCATCGGCATTATGGGTGAATTTGATGGGCTACCTGGTCTATCTCAAAACAAAGTTCCATTTAAAAGTCCACTTCATGCGGGTGCTCCTGGACACGGATGTGGTCACAACCTATTTGGTGTAGCCTCCCTAGGAGCTGCCTCTGCCATCAAAAACTTAATCGCTTCCGGTCAACTCAAAGGCACCATCCGTTTTTATGGAACCCCTGCCGAAGAAAAGTATTTCGGAAAATTATGGATGATTCGTGCTGGCTTGATGGATGATGTAGACATCATGATGGACTGGCATCCTGCAGACGAAACCAAAACTGAAGTTCAAAAGGGATTGGCATTGGTTGACTTTTTAGTGGAATTTTCTGGACAAGCAGCTCATGCTTCTGGAGATCCTTGGAATGGAAGATCTGCTTCTGATGCCCTTGAATTATACACCAACGGGATTAATTATTACCGAGAGCACATCAAACCAACCGTTCGAATCCATTACCATATCCAAGACGGTGGAAAAGTAGTGAACGTAGTACCTGATTACAGCAGATTGTGGGTTCGGGTTCGCGACACCAGCAGGGAAGGTCTGTTGCCAGTTTGGAAGCAAGTAGAAAAAATGGCTTCAGGCGCTGCGATAATGGCTAATGTAGACCATAAGGTTACCTTGG
>JBANGF010000208.1:0-3735 GCA_037975655.1 Bacteroidota bacterium
TTTGCAACGGCTTTAAGCGAGAGAAGTACAAACAGTATGTCAGCGAACTACTCAATGACGGCTTTGTCAATTGCGTGCCAATCCTAGATAACCTAACTGAAATTGATTATTACTTGGAGCATGTAAACGTTCCATTCCAGGTAGGCATTCGTATTGCTTCAGATGAAGAACCCAAGTTTGGATTTTATACCTCCAGATTAGGTGTTCGCTACAACGACATTATTTCCTTATACGAGGAAAAAATCAAGAATAATCCTCAGGTGAGTTTGAAGATGCTTCACTTTTTCATCAACTCTGGAATTAAGGATACCGCGTACTATTGGTCAGAATTGACTCGCTTCATTCAGAAGTATGTGGAGCTGAAGCGTGTAGCACCTAGTTTGGACTCTATGGACATTGGAGGAGGTTGGCCGATTAAGACCAACGTGTTTTTTGATTACGACTACCAGTACATGGCTGATCAGATCGTAAAAAACATCAAATGGATGTGTGCAAAGAACAACACCACTGAACCCAATATTTTCACTGAATTTGGAAGTTATACCGTAGGAGAGAGTGGAGCTGTATTGTATTCCATTTTGGAGGAAAAGCTACAGAACGATAAGGAATTGTGGTACATGATTGATGGTTCCTTTATCACTCAACTCCCAGATAGCTGGGGATTGAATCAAAAATACATCATGCTTGCTGTCAATAACTGGGAGGAAGAGTACCACAACATTTCCTTGGGAGGTCTGACCTGCGACAGCATGGACTATTACAATTCAGAGGCTCACCAATTCAATATCTATTTGCCCAAGTTGGTAGAAAAGAAGCAGCAGTACATTGGTTTTTTCCATACCGGTGCTTACCAAGAGTCTCTTGGCGGTTATGGCGGTATTCAGCATTGTTTGATCCCAGCACCCAAACATGTGTTGATCGATCGAGATGAAAACGGAGAGGTGAAGCACTGGTTGTTTGCTTCAGATCAAAAAGAAGAAAGTATGCTGAAGACCTTGGGATACTAAAAAAAAAAGACCGCCTAAGCGGTCTTTTTTTTGGATTAACCTTTGGCTTCTTCCTTGATTGGAAACAGGATGGAAGCGGCTACGGAGATAATCAGTACCCCACCAACAATGGAAAGTGAAAGAGGAGAGGAGATGTGGTAGAAAGGAGCAATGATCATCTTGAATCCAATAAATGACAAGATAATGGCTAATCCAAACTTCAGGCGGCTAAACATATGGATGAAGTTGGCCAATAAGAAATACAGGGATCGTAATCCTAGAATCGCAAAAATATTTGAGGTGTAAAGGATGAATGGGTCATTTGGTGCTATGGCAAAAATGGCAGGAATGGAGTCTACTGCAAAAATCAAATCCGTAAACTCTATTACGGCAACTACGACTAAGAGAGGAGTTGCCATTTTTATACCATTTTCAATAGTAAAGAAATTTCCCCCATCGTACTCCTTACTCACTTTAAATAGCTTGTGGATTACCTGAGCTCCAGGACTTTTGCTAAAGTCTTTTTCATTATCATCATCATCATTTGCAAACCATGATTTAATTCCAGCATAGATTAGGAAAAATCCAAAAATGGTCAATACAGCATTGATTTTTACGCTTTGGCCAAACAAGTCCATTTCTGGTAAGAAGGTGAGATTAATCAACCCTACCCCTGCAAAAATAAAGACTGCACGCATGACAAGTGCCCCGATAATCCCCCAAAAAAGGACCTTATGATGTAATTCTCGGGGAACATTGAAATATCCAAATACTAAGATAAAAACGAATAAGTTGTCAACCGAAAGTGCTTTTTCAATCCAATAAGCTGCTTGGTATTGAGAAAATTTCTCCAAACCGGAGGTTTCAGCGGTAACGATGTAAATGAAAATACTAAAAATCATAGAAAGCCCGATCCAAACGATGGACCAAATGGCTGCCTCTTTATTGGAGATAACGTGACTCTTTTTATTAAAGATTCCTAGATCAAGCAAAAGCATGAAAAGTACAGCAATAGAAAAACCGATGATGATACCAGGGTGATCAATTAAATTATCCTGCATAGTGGATGAGAAAATGTGTTAAACTTATAATTTCAAAATTACTGCTTTTTTCGACCCATTGGGTAAAACAAATAGCTAGTTACTGTGATTATTTTTCAGATACGAATCAAAATAGGCAATGGTTTTTAGAAGGCCATCCTTGAGTTCCAATTTAGGTTCCCAAGTTAATTCCCGTCTGGCTAATTCGACTGTGGGTTGACGCTTGTGGGGATCGTCAGTTGCTGCAGGGAGAAAAGAAAGCTTACTTCTGCTACCGGTCAATTTTAGAATGAGACTTGCAAGTTCCAAAATGGTGCATTCGGTAGGATTTCCGACATTTATTGGGCCTGTGACCTCTTTTGAGGTGTCCATTAACAGGCGTATGGCACGGATGGTATCGTCTACGTAGCAAAATGAGCGGGTTTGAGTCCCGTCCCCAAATAAAGTGAGGTCTTGGCCTTGAAGCGCTTGTAGGATTAAGTTGGAGACCACCCGACCATCGGTCGCACTCATCCGTGGTCCATAGGTATTGAAGATGCGCATGACCTTGATGTCCACTTGGTACTTTCTATGGTAATCAAAAAACAAGGTTTCTGCACCTCGTTTACCTTCGTCATAGCAAGCCCTTGGTCCAATTGGATTGACGTTTCCAAAATAGGATTCGGTTTGAGGATGAACTTGTGGATCACCGTATACCTCTGAAGTCGAGGCTTGAAAAATCTTGGCGCCTGTAGATTTGGCTAATTCAAGTAGGTTCAAAGATCCAAGTATGGAGGCTTTGAAGGTTTCGATGGGAAATTGCTGGTAGAGGAGCGGTGAGGCTGGGCATGCCAAATTGTAAATTTCATCTACCTCAAAAGAAAGCGGCAGGCTGACATCCTGAACGAGTAACTTGAAATTGGAGGAGGGAAGTAAATGGGAGATGTTCTGTTCGGAACCAGAAAAAAAATTATCTAGGCAGATGACTTGATTTCCTTCTGCCACCAACTGATCACAGAGGTGACTTCCTAAAAACCCTGCTCCACCACTAACTAAAATTCGTTTCATCTGCTATGGGGTTGTCCCCTTTATTCTGATTTTGAAATCCTCCAAAATGTAGCCATGCTTCCTTCTAATTGATCCCATGCTCATGAAGCTAGACAAAAGTACATTAAAACCAGTCCGTTTTCATGGTTAGTGTAGGATAGTTAGTCGAAGCAAATCGCTCAAATATCCCCTTTAACTTGACAAGTTCGTAGGAAAAAGTATAACGTGCCGTTTCGATTTTCCCCAAATGAAAATCTTGCTCCTCGCTCCCCCTATCCAAGGCCTTTTGAGCAGTTATGGCTTGCTTGAGCCACATCCATCCCATGCAGAGTAGCCCTGTACCTTCTAAAAAAAGGGTAGCATCTGCTAAGAAATAATTTGGGCCTTGATTTCGCTTAAATAAGAGCTGAGCAGTACCTGAAGCGAATTCCTGGGCATACTTTTCAAGACTCAGTCCAATTTCTTTCAATTCAGGTAGATTTTTCCCTTCCTGAATCGTTTCATGAAGTTCTTTTTGAAGCATTTTCCAACCCAATCCTTCATGGAGCAGTAATTTTCTTCCGAGTAAGTCTAACCCATGAATGCCGGTAGTTCCCTCGTGAATAGGATGGATGCGGGCTTCCCGGTAGTATTGCTCCACAGGAAAATCGGTGGTATAACCCGCTCCTCCAAGTACCTGAATT
>JBANGF010000230.1:0-5698 GCA_037975655.1 Bacteroidota bacterium
GGATTTGCATTTTTAGAGGGCCCCCAATCGGTTAGAATTGATCCAGCAACTGAAACCCAAAGAATCCATTTGATGTGGATCACGCACTAATTTTGGACTGGGTGATTTTTCCAAGAACTGATTTCCTACCTTTGCTGCTCAATTTCAAGTACTCATGATTTCAGTAGACAATGTATCCGTCATTCACGGCGGCAGCCCCCTCTTCAGCAACATCACCTTCAACATCAATGAGAGTGATAAAATCGCCCTTATGGGCAAAAATGGAGCAGGAAAATCCACCCTCCTTAAAATTATTGCTGGAGTAAATAAGCCAAGTTCAGGCTCAGTATCTGCCCCAAAAGGATATGTAGTTGCCTACCTACCGCAGCACCTGCTGACTGCAGACGATTGTACGGTCATGGAAGAAGCCTCCAAGGCCTTCGCTTCTTACTTGAGCATGAAATCGGAAATTGACCAGATCAACGAGGAACTTACGGTTCGTACCGATTACGAATCTGAGGATTATTACAAGCTTATTGAGCGGGTATCCGAACTCAGTGAAAAATTCTATGCCATCGAGGAGATCAACTACGAGGCAGCCGTTGAAAAGGTGTTGCTTGGTCTAGGCTTCCTTCGGGAAGAATTCACACGCTCCACTTCTGAGTTTTCAGGGGGCTGGAGAATGCGTATTGAGCTGGCAAAGATTCTCTTGCAAAACCCTGACCTGATCCTTCTCGATGAGCCTACCAACCACCTGGACATCGAGTCCATCCAGTGGCTGGAAGAATTTTTGCTGACCAAAGCCAAAGCGGTGGTAGTCATCTCCCACGATCGGGCCTTTGTAGATAATATCACCTCCCGAACCATCGAGGTGACCATGGGACGTATTTACGATTACAAAGCGAAATACAGCCACTACCTCGAGCTTCGCAAGGAGCGTCGAGAGCAGCAACAGAAACACTACGAGGAGCAGCAGCGCTTCATCGCCGATACCACGCAGTTTATCGAACGATTTAAGGGTACCTACTCCAAAACCCTGCAAGTACAGTCCCGCGTGAAAATGCTGGAAAAACTAGAGATCGTTGAAGTGGATGAAGTGGACACCTCGGCCTTGAAACTCCGATTCCCTCCCTCTCCACGATCCGGTAAGTACCCGGTGATCGTAGAGGAAATGAGCAAAAGCTATGGGGATCATGTAGTATTCCACCAAGCATCCATGACCATCGAGCAGGGACAGAAAGTAGCCTTTGTCGGAAAAAATGGGGAGGGTAAATCCACGATGATCAAGGCCATCATGGGGCAGATTGATTTTAAGGGAAAGTGTGAATTGGGACACAACGCCCTGATCGGCTACTTTGCACAAAACCAAGCTTCCCTACTCGACGAGAGCTTGAGCATCTTCGAAACCATCGATCAGCTAGCAGTGGGCGAGGTCAGAACAAAAATCAAGGATATCCTCGGAGCCTTCATGTTTAAAGGGGACGACATCAACAAAAAAGTGAAGGTGCTTTCTGGGGGTGAAAAAACCCGTTTGGCGATGATCAAACTTCTCTTGCAACCGGTCAACTTGCTCATCCTCGATGAACCGACCAACCACTTGGACATGAAGACCAAGGACATCATCAAAGATGCCCTCAAGGCATTTGACGGTACGCTCATCTTGGTATCCCACGATCGAGACTTCCTGGATGGCTTGGCCACCAAGGTATTTGAATTTGGCAACAAGCGGGTGCGCGAGCATTTTGAAGATATCAATGGGTTCTTGAGAAACAAGAAACTTGAAAACTTACGCGAAGTGGAGCGCAAGTAATCCGATCTACAGACGGCATAAAAAAAAGCAATTCTCTCGAATTGCTTTTTTTGTTTGGGTGATCTGGACTTAGCGGGCGTAGTTCACGGCTCGCATTTCGCGAATCACCGTCACCTTGATTTGTCCAGGGTATTGCATTTCTTTTTCGATCTTTTGGGAAATATCGAAGGAAAGCTGACCTGCCTTTTGATCGTCTACATTGTCTGCATCGACCAAGATGCGCAACTCTCTACCTGCCTGCATAGCAAAGCATTTGTTGACTCCGTCAAAGTTCAAGGCGAGTTCTTCCAATTCTTTCAGACGCTTCACGTAGCTGTCCATGATCTCTCGACGGGCGCCAGGACGAGATCCGGAGATCGCATCTGAAGCCTGTACAATAGGCGAAATCATGGAAGTCATTTCGATTTCATCGTGGTGAGCACCGATGGCATTGCAAATCTCCGGATGCTCCTTGTAGCGCTTAGCAAGCTCCATACCCAAGAGGGCGTGCGGCAATTCTTGCTCTTCAGGCCATACTTTTCCAATATCGTGGAGTAGACCGGCACGCTTTGCCAACTTGGCATTGAGCCCCATCTCTGCAGCCATGGTGGCGGAGAGCTTGGCTACTTCTCTAGAGTGCTGAAGCAGGTTCTGTCCATAAGAAGAACGGAAACGCATACGACCCACCATCTTGATCAATTCAGGGTGTAACCCATGAATTCCCAAGTCGATACAGGTACGCTCCCCGATCTCCACAATTTCTTCTTCGATATTTTTCTCTGTCTTGGCTACGACCTCTTCGATACGTGCCGGGTGGATACGTCCATCCTGTACTAGGCGGTGAAGGGAAAGGCGGGCAATCTCTCTTCTCACGGGATCAAATCCAGAGATGATGATTGCTTCTGGGGTATCGTCAACTACGATTTCTACACCTGTGGCTGCTTCCAGCGCACGAATATTTCGACCTTCTCTACCGATGATTTTTCCTTTGATGTCGTCGCTTTCTATGTTGAAGACAGACACACAGTTTTCCACTGCATGCTCGGTAGCGGTACGTTGGATCGTATCCAAAACGATCTTTTTAGCCTGCTTGGTTGCAGTCAATTTGGCCTCGTCTAAGATGTCCTTGATTTGGGAGGAAGCCTTGCTTTGTGCCTCTTCGGTCAGCATATTGACCAATTGCTCGCTCGCCTCTTCTCTACTCAAGCCGGCAAGTTTTTCCAAGTCTGCAATGCGTTGATTGGTGACACGGTCTAGCTCCTCTTTTTTCACTTGCACCGCATGCAATTGAGCCGTCAAGTTTTCTTTTTTGGAGTCTAATTCAGCCTCTCTGCGCTTGACCGCTTCCTGTTCCTTGGCTACCTGCTGCTGCAATTGCTTCACCTTATTTTCGTTGGTGATGATCAAGTTTTTCTTGTGATTGGTCTCCTCATCAAACTCCGCCTTCAACTTCAAGAACTTTTCTTTTGCCTCAAGCATGCGGTCTTTCTTGATGGTTTCTGCGGTCAATTCCGCTTCACGGAGCATGGATTTAATCCTCTCCTTGGTCTCTCCAATCTGTTTGTTTTGCTTATTTTTAAATAGGATGCCGGATAGAACGGCTCCTCCACCTAGCCCTGCAAGGGCCGCTAGGATGGAAAATAAAAGTACGTTTGCCATAGTAGTGAATATATATAAGGTTCACCTACCGGCTCCAGAATCATCAAAATGAAAAGGACTTACTCCTACACAGCCTTGGCAAGCAAGGCCGAAATATGGACAAGACTGCGCTCTATTTGCTCGCTGTCTTCCGCATTTCCAGCATTGGTCTCAAGGGATTCCACCATGCAATCAAAGGCCACCATGGCCAATAGATCGGTGGAATCATCCAAGCCAAACTCGGATTTATACTTTCTTAACTTCTCATTGATCACTCGTCCTGCATGTCGAATTTTGCCCTCATCTTCGGGCTTCACACGCATGGGGTATTCCCGGTCTCCGATTTTTACTTTTATGGCTAATGTTTCCATGTTATTCGGATAGGTGGGTAATCAACTGATCGATTTCTTGTATATAGGAATTGATTAAGTCACTCATTTCGACGGTATCCTCAGGGCTTACCGGTCGGTTGTCCACAATGTTACTAATTTTAATCTTATTTTTAAAATGGTCGAGGGCAACTTCCTTCTCTTGGACTTGGGCTTCAAGCTCCGCCAATCGAGCATTTAAGCGCTCATTTTCAGCAGTCAAGGCTTCTACCTTTTTACTTACTAAAACAGAAAGTTTTTCAAGTTTTTGTAATTCTTCTTGAATCATATCTTAGCTACGGATGATGGCCCCCACTTGATTTTGAAAGGCATGAATCAAGTTACTCATTGTTTTTTCAATTTCCTTATCGGTCAGGGTATTTTCTTGATCTTGAAGAATAAAACTTAGCGCATAGGCTTTTTTTCCAGCCTCCAACTTGTCTCCCTGATACACATCAAATACATCCAATCGCTTTAACAATTTTCCGCCAGCCTTTTCTGCCACAACCTTGACACGGACAAAGGAAACTTCCTTGTCCAGCACCAAAGAAAGGTCACGACGCACCTCTGGAAACTTGGATAGCTCCTGGAATTTTTTCAATCCTGAAGATTTCTTGGCCAGCAAGTCCCAGTCGAGCTCTGCATACCAAACCTCCTGTCTTACTTCGTCCAACTTCAGTTGCTTTTCTTCGACCAGACCTAAGGTTGCTACTACCTTTTCACCCAATTTCAAACTCAAGCCATAGGCAAAAGGTGCTGTTTCAATCACCTCCACCTCACTTGCTTCCACATTCAGTCGCTCGAAAATTCGAGTTACTGTGGCATACAAGTCAGTAAAACCAAATGGTTTCGCGGGCTCCACCCAGCTCTCAGAAGAACGGTTGCCAGACTGAAAAATCGCCAAACGGCGTGACTCCTTGTAGCCACCTTCCGCCTTCTTTTGATATACGGTGCCAAATTCAAAGCACTTCAAGTCGGTTTGTCTTCTATTGATATTGTGTGCTACGACCTCCAAACCAGAGAACAAGAGGGTTTGGCGCATGACGCCTAGGTCTTCACTCAACTTATTGTAGATCTCCACGGTGGTGCTGGCATCCAAAAAGCCTGCATTTTCCACATACTTGGGGCTGGTCAAGCTGTTGGTCACCAACTCAAAATAGCCTTGATTGGCAAGTAGCTCGGTGAGTCGGTACTGCAACTTCGCCACATCTTTTACGGGATGCTCAGCCAAGTAATCCGTCCGTAGGGTCTCGGAAAGCACTACTTGCTGGAAGCCATGGATACGCAACACTTCTTCGATGATGTCCGCTTCACGCGTCACATCTACTCGGTAAGGCTTGACGGTAGCTACAAATCCTTCGGTCGTCAACTCAGACACCGCAATCTCTAAACTTTCCAAGATCCCCACCACCTCGGTAGGTTCGATGACTTTCCCAATCAGACGATTGATGTGCCCAAAATTGACTGGAATACGCACATCCTGCTTGGGCTCAGGATAAACATCAATGATTTCAGAGGCTACTTTTGCTCCGGCATAGCGCTGCAAAAGGATGACGGCCTGCTTGAGCGCATACACCGGCATGTTGGGATCTGTTCCCCGCTCAAAACGGAAGGAAGCATCGGTTTTCAAGCCATGCACCTGAGAACCCTTGCGAATTACGTCAGGGGAGAAATAGGCCGACTCCAGGAAGATGCTTGTGGTCTGTTCAGAGACACCCGAAACAGCTCCTCCAAAGACCCCAGCAATACACATCCCGCCCTTCGGATCGCAGATCATGAGTTCTTCGCCAGATAATTTTCTTTCTTTTCCGTCCAAGGTCACGAAAGTGCTCCCTTTTGGAAGTTTGCCGACGCGGATTTTCCCCTCCCCAATTTTGGCGGCATCAAAAGCATGCAAAGGCTGACCCAAATCGTGCAGGATGTA
>JBANGF010000270.1:0-3320 GCA_037975655.1 Bacteroidota bacterium
ATCCTCTTACTGGAGAATTTTCAGCCAAATCCGCTCTTTTAACCAATTCATTGTACCACAGGGAATAATCTTCGCTGCGTTTTGGAAGTCCTTTACTCATTTACTTGTTGTATAAAAAGAAAAGTGTTTATTTTGATCATAAGGAAGTACAAATATAACCCAAAAAGTACAACCTCTACTTGGTCATTACGTATAACCAAGCATAAATCTACTTCACCCATGAAGAAACTAGCCTTTATTTCCGGTTCTGCACTACTGTGCACTTCGTTTTTGGTCTCCTGCAATTCTAACAAAATGGCAGTGAACACCTTTGATGACAACTTGTATTTTATGTCTGCTGACGTGAAAAAGGCAACAGAAAACGCAGTGGCTAATAACCAGCCCGCTACGTTTCAAAACCTGGCCAATTCAACTGTGGTCCCACAGGAGAATTTCAGCTCCAAAAACGTCAATCCTGATTACCTTGCTCGCTATGGACAATTGAACACCTCTTCAGGTCAAGACGTAGTCTACTTCGAGGAAAACCAAGGTTCTGCAACCAATAATAGTACCCCTAATATTGACATCTACAACAATTTCTCGGTTTCCAACTTTAATTCTGGATGGGGCAATACTGCTTTCAACTATGGATTTAGTCCTTTTGCTATGGGGATGTACCCATACGGTATGGGTATGATGGGTTTCAGCCCTTTTGGAATGGGAATGTATGATCCATTTTGGGCCCCAGGATGGGGATGGAGACCCGGATTCAATATGGGATTGAGTTTTGGATGGGGAAGACCTAATTATTACAATCCTTTCAATCCTTACATGGGTTATGGAGGCTTCTACGACCCATTCTGGGGTAGCAATGCCTGGGGTTCACCTTGGGGATGGAATAGGCCGATCTATACCACAGGCCCCATTATTATCCTTCCAGGTAACGAAAATCTAGGAAGAAATGTGGTGTATGGTGCCAGACCAAGCCGTGGTGCATCCATGAGCAATGGTGGCGGTGGGGTGATGCAGTCCGTAGGAACTCCTAATACTGCCAGAGCCCAAGCTAGAGAAAATGTAGCCAATGCGAATGGTGTATCTCCAAGAAGATTGGATGCTACAGATTCCCCTCGCTCTGCTAATCGTGATTTCAGTACATCACAAAACGATTACTATTCTTCAGGAAGAAGTCGCGTAGAATCCACTACTAGAAATGTAAATTCGCCTGCAACAGATAGAGGAACCATGACCACTAGCAGAAATGCAAGTCAATCGGCAAGGCCTTCTGCTGCGCCAAGTAGCACGGGCCGAGGATATAATTCTTCCCCAAGCAGAAGCACTTACAGCACAGATCCTGATCGCGTTAGCAGTCCATCTTACACTAGATCATCTGGAGCAAATACCGGTACTCGATCCACATCTTCTTATGGAAGAAGTGAGTCTTCTGGATACAATTCTGGAAATACGCCAAGTAGGTCTTCTACTAATTCTTCCGGATTTAGCGCTCCAAGTAGATCAAGTTCTGGAGCTAGTTACAGCGCTCCAAGTAGAAGTTCAAGTGGGTCCTCAGGTAGCTCTAGCTCAGGAGGATCCAGAGGAAGGGGGAATTAATTCCCCTTTTTTTTTGGAAAATTTATCCGAAAACGGCCACAACTTCGTTACAAATCCAACTTAACCCTTTTCTACATGAGGTTACTAATATCCTTTCTTTGCTTATGCTTGTTCACTACTGGACCAGCAGTAGCCCAAAGCGGCTATTTTGAAGATGCCTATAGATTTAGTAAAACTACTCCTGCTGGCTCTGCTCGAATTGTGGGTGTTGGGGGTACGCAATGGTCCCTAGGCGGGGATGTGTCCAACCTAGCGGGCAACCCCGCAGGTCTCGGCTTCTTTAGATCCTCCGAAGCAAGCCTAAGCTTGGGCTACGACCTTTGGTCCGCAGATGCAAGCTATTTGGACCAAACCAAATCCTACCGAACATCCGACTTTTCGCTTCCCAACCTAAGTTTTGTAGGAGCTAATCCAAAGGGAGCCCTAGAAAAAGGCGCATTTAAAGGAGGGGGCTGGGGCTTCAGCATCCAACGAATTGCAAATTTTTCAAATGAATTCGGGTATTATTCCGATAAATCAGGTGAAAGCTCAATTATTGACTTTTATTTGAACGATGCATCGGGTGTGCCTGAAAGCCAAATTGAAACCCGAGGCCTGACGGGCCTCGCCTACCAAACCTACTTAATCAATCCCATCACCGTAGATGCAGGTGGTAAGCCAATCACTAATCCGAGAGAATACGATTCCTTCGTACTTGGTTTTCCCTTTCAAGACGAAAATGTAAGGCAAAAGGGCAGTGCAAGCCAACTAAACTTTGGGTATGGTGCCAACTTTAATCACAAGTTATTTCTAGGAGCAAGTCTAGGCATACGCTCCCTCGAATTCTCCTCCAAGAAAGAATACAATGAAGAATTTGGCGACCAGCCATTGATCAATTCCTCATTGAACGAAAGCTTGTTTATCAACGGTACAGGAGTCAACCTTAACCTAGGACTGATCTACAAACCCATCGATTATGTGAACCTAGGTATTGTACTTCAAACCCCCACTTGGTTCGCAATGAATGAAGAGTATGAGGCAAACATTACCGCTAACTATGACAACTATTATTTTGCGCCAGAAGACAAGACTTTGGGAACTGAGACTGCTGTTTCCGATATCTTTTTAAGCAACTATGGTCTCAATACTCCCTTTAAAGTTGGTGGAGGGGCCACCGTGTTTTTAGGAAAACACGGGTTTATTTCTGCAGATGTGGATTGGGTGGACTACAGTTCTGCGAGACTCAGTTCCAGAGACTTCAACGAAGACCCTGACAACCAGGTGATCCAAGACCTTTACGGTAGCACCGTAAACTACCGATTTGGCGCTGAGGGGAAATTAGTGAATTGGAGAATTCGTGCTGGCTACGCACATATGGGTGACCCATTTTTGGGTAATTCAGAGTTTAACCAAAGCACACAACAAATTTCGGGGGGAATTGGAATACAGTTTGATGCGTTGAAGGTTGATTTTTCATTAGTCAATCAAAACTTCAACACTCTTTATCGTAGCTACAAAGTACTGGACAACAATGGGGTTAACTATGGCCCTTTGACTGAAATAAAAAATTCAATAACCTCTGCTGTAATTACGGTCGGCTTTAACTTTTAAGCCTAGAAATCAATTCAACCAATAAAAGCTCAGCGGAAAAGTCTTCTCCGCTGAGCTTTATTTTTGCTTGGTTGTAGAAATGATCTCGAGATACCAATAAAGACTTGAGTTTTAAGGTTAGTTCTCCTTTATCTAAACCCTGA
>JBANGF010000271.1:0-3906 GCA_037975655.1 Bacteroidota bacterium
TCCGCTCATTTGGGAGAAGTCGGTGATGCCTATTGCCTGGACCAAGCACTATCAGCTCGAAGGGGGAAAACCAGGAATGGCTTTTGCATCTACTATGGGTGCTTCCTTGGACTTTCAGAGCGAAGACCTGAGGCGCCTGGTATTGAATGCGTCTTTCTGGCTTCTAGGTATGGGCGATGCAGTCACTGCGGAGTTGAATGTGGACTATGTGGGAGAATACTTACCTACACCCTTTGGATTTGATACCTTCCGCAAAGGCATGCGGGTAGAGGATTTCAAGTAGTTGTACGAAGTACCCTGCCTGCGGCAGGCAGGTACCAAGTACCAAGATTCTTTCTGAGTAGAATTCATATCCTTCATCGAATTCCTACTTCGAAATTCTTCAATCAGCGTTCAGCATTCGATATTAATTTGATTCCGTATTTCGTACCTCGCCTGCCTGCCGCAGGCAGGTATTTCGTATCTCTACTTAGTACTTCGTACAATTAATAACTTATTTTCCCATTCCTAATCCGTTCACCCATGACTAAAATAGGTTTCAACGTACTTGCCTGGTCGGCAGAAATTTCTCCCAAACTTTTCCCGATACTGGATCGCTTGAAAGCAATCGGTTACGATGGGGCTGAATTTTTTATTGGGGATACCGATGCTGCTTCTTGTCGTTTGGTGGGGGATTATTGTAAAAAAATAGGATTGGAAGTAACGGCAGTTACCGTCATGGGAGCTGCAGAAAACCCCATTTCCCCTGATCCAGCCGTTCGGGAGAAGGCCAAGGAAAAACTGCATTGGGTACTAGACCGTGCAGCTGACCTAGGTGCTCAAGTGTTGTGTGGACCATTTCATTCTGCCTTTGCTACCTTTGCTTCCCGAGCCCCTTTGCCAGAGGAATACGAATGGTCGGCGGAAGTTCTTCGGGATGCAGGAACTTATGCACAAGGCTTGGGGATAATGCTTACTCCTGAAGCGCTCAATCGATTTGAATGCTACTTGGCCAATACGATGGGACAATTAAATCACTTGTTGGCGCTTGTCAATCACCCGAACGTGCAGGGCATGTTTGATACCCATCATGCAAATATGGAGGAGAAAAAGCTAGGGCTTGCCATCGAACAGATTGGGCCAAGATTGCGACATGTGCATATCTCAGAAAACGATCGAGGGACACCAGGCTCTGGGCATGTGGACTTTGACGAGACTTTCGCCACCTTGAAGAAGGTGGGTTATTCGGGTTGGCTGACCATTGAGGGCTTTTCACGCAATGACCCAGACTTTGCCAACGCAATTGGGGTTTGGCGAGAGTTTTCAGACCCTTGGGAGATGGCGGAGCAGGGCTACCAACTCATCAAAGAGATGTGTGCAAAGTACAAACTATAAAACCGAAAAGTGTCTTAATTTTTAGGGATGTACCAGCTATTGCTGCGTAGGTCTACGCCGCCCTTGAGTTCTTCCTGCACCACTCGATCTATGATCCAGAGTCCTTTTTGAGCCATGGCATCAAAGGTGTCTATGCCTTCATTGGGGAAGTTGACCCTAGTGCGGTGAATGTGAAACTTGTTTGAAAATTTTCGCCCAAAGGCCTTTTCTACCCCTTCTTTTCCGAGCATAAATCCAATCAATCCTCCCCAGGTAGCGGTAGGATTGTCGGAATCCCATCCGGCCAAAGCGCCGATTTTGATGGTTTCCTTCAGGTCACCTTCTCCGTAGAATAGACTCACTAGGCTGGAGGCAAAGTTGATTCCTGCCGCAAAACAGCCGTTGCAGTACATCTTTCTACTGCTGATGTCGTAGCCATCGAGCTGCTCCACTTGGTAGCGCTGGTAAACGGAGTCCCGTGCTTGTTCCCAAGAAATCCCCGATGCATACAAGCCTTTTACGTAGTGGTACATGGCAACGGGATAGGAGGAGGCTGGGAGTTCCAAAGCCGCTTGCTCTGCCATTTTGGTAAGTTGCTGCTTGATAGGTAAGGAAGTATCTGCGGTACTAGCAAGAGAAAATAGACGAACATAATAGGCCGAAATCCACTCACTTTCTTCTCGGGCTGTTGTTTGGATGGGGAGCGTGGCCATCTTGACAGCCATGTCCGGTCTTCCGGGAGCGTAGAGCCCAAAGATTTCGGTGGTGAGTTGGGCATCGATCATCTCGTATTCCGGATTGTGCTCTGGGGCCCCAGTAGCTGGAGGAACCAAGCCAGACTTCATCAGATCCAATGCTTTTTGATTGGATACCCAGAGGTAGTTTTCTTCTTCTCCTTTGATGTGTTTCATCCATCCGTTGCGAATTTGCTCCCCAGTGAGCATCGAAGTTTGATTTTGGATTAGGAGTTCCTGGTAGATGTACTCAATGTCTGTGTCGTCATCTGACCCCCAAAGGGTGTCTTCGTCGGCAAATACAAAGTCAATGGTCGGAGAAAGGTTGCTCGGAATTCCTGCTGCCCAGATGCTGCCTTGGTCGGGTTGGCCCCAGTCGGCGCGTGTATAAAAAGGACCCGTTTTGATATCCCCAATATTCCCGATTTTATCCATTTCCGTTACGAGTCCAGTCCAGTTGGCGATACAAGTGGCCAGCCAAAATCCCTGCAGCTTTTCTGCATAGGCCGCACGATCGATTTTTAGATCCGTGGACTTGGGATTGTAGGATTGATAGTTTAGGCTAGGATTTTTAGTTACGTTCTGCTGGGCTAGCATCTTTGTGCAACAAAGAACAAAAAGTAGGCTTAGGGATAAAAATCGGGTAAGGGTCATGGGCAAAGCATTTGCTCCAATTTACTTCTTTTTAAGAATTATCCCATAGGTGAGGAGTGTCTGAGAAGTGGATTAGGGATTGCAAACCTGGCAATACTGGGGGTCCTCTGTTTGTTTACCCTGAGGGAATAAGACTTTTTCTTGGTGTTGGCAGTTGCTGCAAATGAGCAGGTGCGCCAAAGCGGTGCTGCTTGGGGTGCCGCACAGGCTACAGGGTAGGCCGGACTCCGCGGCCGTAACGGCAAAACCAGGCAGTTGGCAGGAGGGGCAAGGGGAGTTCAGTTTTTGAATTAGGAGCTGGGCAGTTTCTCCAATGACCTTCATTCTGCTGGGGTTGAACATCGCCCGCATGTCTGTTTCAACATACCCATATCCTTGCGTTTCCAGTAGATTTTTGGCTGCTTCGTGAAGTTGATTCAGACCTGTGATGCCTTTCAAGATTCCTTCTGGATTGTCCTTGGTTTGTCTTAGGATTAGGCCATGACTTGGAAAACCTGCTTTGCTTGCAAAAGTGTCTAGCTCTTCCAAATTGTGAAATTCTTGTCCTGAGAAGTTCGTTTCCAGGCTGAGGTGGCGGGCATGGATTTCAAGCCCATTTTTTCGGTCGAGCAGTAAGAGCCACTCCTCGTTTGCCGGCAGGAAGAATGCGGATGGATGTGCCCCGAAGGAACCTTCGCTGGCGAGGACTAGGTCGCAACCGGTAAGTTCCATCGCCAACCCACATTTTTTACGCGCTGTGGTCAATGGATCTGCAATGCGGGCGACCTCTCCAGAGAAGGTGCCTAACAAGTCGGTGTTTAGCCCATCAGCAACAGAAATAGTCACCTTCAAACTCGCTTCCAGGAGGGGTTGTAGGACCTGCTCCTTTTGGTGCATGCTGGCGATGACGAGTTGCCTCCCTTCAAAAAATCCCGACATGGGTGCTTAGTTGGGTTGAACTTCCAGAGCTTTGCCTTTGACCTCCTCGTGAAATACTCCGTCCGCGTAGGCTAGGTGTCCATTTACCCAAGTGCTGAGCACCTTACTGTGAAAGGTGGTGCCTTCCAGAGGGGACCAACCGCATTTGTACAAGATATTTTCCTTGCTTACCGTCCACTCACTGTTGAGATCCACTAGGGTCAAATCAGCAAAGTAGCCTTCACGGATGTAGCCGCGTTCCTTGATG
>JBANGF010000291.1:0-3712 GCA_037975655.1 Bacteroidota bacterium
AGCACAATGACGAATAACAGAATCACATCACTGAATTCAATAGCTTAATGATTTGTAACAAAATTAACCCACTGAATCAAGGATTTCTGTTGTGCCTGAACTTCACACACACCCACCAATCCACTAAAAATAACGGTCCCAAGGAGGATTACACTTAATGAAAGTAAAGCACGGAAGAGAAATCGCATTGTGAAATTAGTTGTGTAGTATATGAAACTAACAAAAGGGTTAATTGTTGCAATAAAGGCTCTTTTATTGAATTGATGAATTATTGATGTAGTATTTTTTTTGAATTGATGAATACTTGTAGGAACCTACACATGGGATAAGAAAGACGAACTAAGGATATTTACAAAAAAAAAGTAAACCCATGAAAAAAATTCTATCTAGATGTTTTGCGCTTTGCGCAGTAGTCGGCATGCTCTGGGCCTGTGACAACGGATTCTCAGATGTTCCCATTGTGGACTTGCCTCCAAAAATCACATTAGGCGCAATCACTAGCGGCCTAACAGAAAAGCAAGACTTCGTTGTAGACGTAACTTTCTTCGATGGAGTGGATAACGGAACTATCAGTTCACTTGCTAGTTTCACTTATACCATTACTAAGGGTGGAGTTACAGCTTCTACAGGTGGTAAAGACCTTAGTGGTGAAAATGAAAAAGTAACAATCAAAGTAGTTGGTGGCTTTACTCCAGGTGTTTACAACCTAGACGTAAAAGCTAAAGACACCAATGGCAACGAAGCCGTGGCAAATGTTTCCTTTACAGTTGCCTCAGCAAAACCTGCTTTTGATATCACTGGTGTATGGACCATGGAACCTATTGCAGGGGCTATGAAAGTTGGACCTAATCCTGGAAGCTCGGAATGGTGGCAAAACTCCCTTGGAGACGTGACAGCTCGGGCTTGTTTCTTCGACGATAAGTATACCTTCGAGGAAAATGGCACATTCAAAATGGGCTTGGATGGCGTTACTTGGTTAGAACAATGGCAAGGTGTGGCAGCCGATGGTTGCGGGGCACCAAAGGCTCCTTTTGACGGAACTAAATCATTCACCTATACCTACACGTCTACTACGCTTACACTAGTAGGTCAGGGAGCCCATGTGGGTCTTGCTAAAGTGAACAACGCTGGAGAAATCTCCAATGGCGCGGCCATAGCAAATCAAATTGCCTACACCATTGTAGAACAAACCAAGCAAGGAAATACCCGCAGAATGACTTTACGCATCCAAGCTGGAAATGGCGTATGGTGGGATTTCAAGTTGATCTCCGGTCCAGCTGCTAGTGCGGCGATTGTGGGCAACTGGAAAATGGAGCCAATTGAAGGGGCTATGACTGTAGGACCTACTGCAGGAAGCAGAGAGTGGTGGTTCAATACCGTTGCAGATGTGACTACAAGAGCTTGCTTCTTTGATGATGTCTATACTTTCAATGATAATGGCTCCTACACCATGAACATGGGTACCCAAACCTGGCTTGAAGGCTGGCAAGGTGCTGACGGTTGCGGCGCTCCTAAAGCTCCTCACAACGGTACGGGCAACTACACCTTCACCTACGATGGAGCCACACTAGTTCTCAAAGGACAAGGCGCTCACTTGGCTTTACCAAAAGCAGTAAATGCTGGTGAGCTTCCAAATGTGGCAGTTCCTAGTGAAGTATCCTACAAAGTAGTCAGCTTAGTGGAAACAGCAGGTGTGAAGCGAATGACCATACAGATTGAAACAGGTACAGGAGTCTGGTGGACCTTTAAATTAATCTCACAATAAGTAACCTAACCGCCAGAGATTCTCTGGCGGTTTTTTTATAATTTTAGAATTATGCGAACAATTCAATACTTCCTTTTTTTCGTATCCATAGCTTTGGTAGCCTGCGTTCCCGATGAAAAATCTGGTCCTGACCAAACAAGTACTACCGTGACGATTCCCACTCAAGGAGCAACTTCTCCTACTTCCTATCCCAACATGACCCTATTATGGGCAGATGAATTTACCGGAAGTAGTTTAAGTGACAATTACTGGTCCCATGAGACCGGTAATGGGACCAATGGCTGGGGAAACAATGAACTTCAATTTTATAGAACTCAAAATACTAGCATAAAAAATGGACACTTAATCATCACGGCAAAGAAAGAAGCCTTCGGCGGCAAAGAATACACCTCTTCCCGTATCATCACAAAAGGTAAAAAAGACTTTCGTTACGGTAGAGTTGATATCCGTGCCGCCCTTCCCAAAGGCCAAGGCATTTGGCCTGCACTATGGATGCTAGGGTCTAATTTTGATACAGTCGGCTGGCCTGCTTGTGGAGAAATTGACATCATGGAAATGGTAGGTGGAAGTGGTCGTGAAAATACGGTATATGGAACTGTTCATTGGCAAAATGAAGGAAAGAATGCAAAATATGAAGGAAAGAACACCCTAACTTCTGGAACTTATTCGGATCAATTCGCTGTGTATTCGATCATTTGGGATGCCACCTCCATACGATGGCTGGTAGACAACAAGCAATACCATGTCATCGATACGACCCCTGCTGAATTAGACGAATTCAGAAAAAATTTCTTCCTTATTTTCAATGTAGCCGTTGGTGGAAATTGGCCAGGATCTCCTAATTCAACCACTACATTTCCTCAACACCTAATCGTAGATTACGTCAGGGTATTTCAAGCAAACTAATTCCAGCCTTCTTCCCGTAGGAAGAAGGCTTTTATTTTTTTAGCCATTCCTTAAGCAGTCGATTTACCTCTTGAGGCTTTTCAATGCAGCTACTATGGCCTGCTCCTGGGATGATCTCCAATTTGGAACCCCTGATCCCTTTATGTATAAATGCCGCCTTTTCTGGAGTAGTTGCCACATCCTCATTCCCGACAATCACCAAGGTAGGACAGGAGATATTGCCCAATTCCTCCTCAACCCCTTTTCGGTAAATAACCCCTTCCACTGGGCCTGTGATGGTTTTTTTATTGGAAGACAACTCCTTTTTCCAACGACGGATGGAATCCCTATTCGCTGAATTTTGAAGCCAGCTATGAGCAAACATGATTTTCATCACCTTATTAGCGATAGGAGGAATAATCCCAATCTAGCGTACAATTCCGTTGAGCAGCTTGTATTGAGGAAGATTTTCTAGAGGTTCTGCGTTCGCAGAGGTTTCCAGCAGCACCAAACTCTGGATCAGCTCCGGATGACGCGCAGCCAACCGCAACCCTACAAATCCTCCCATGGATAGCCCAATAAAGTGAACAGGGCCATTTACCAAACTATGAATCAATGCAGCAGCATCCGCAGCTACCGTATCCATGTCGTAAGGTCCCTTTACATCACTTTTACCTTGGCCTCGATGATCGTAGGAAATGACCCGAAAAGATTTAGAAAGTTCAGCTACTTGAGCTTCAAACATGCGGTGACTCCAGAGCAAGCCATGCGAAAAAACAAGGGTCTCTGGTCCAGCACCGATTTCTTCGTAATAAATATTGAGCGAGGGAAGGGAAAGATAGGGCATAAGAAAATGGAAATAGGAGAGGAATCAGTGTTTCTATCAAAAAAAGGAGGAGAGTACCTCATTGTTACCCTCCTCCTACTTTAAATTACTTCAGCTTACCAATCCAGACCTGGCTGGGTGATTCGTGCATTTTCTCTTGCCTTGTGCTGGTCTACGATCGTACGAACATCCTTAAGAAGCTGCTTTGCATCGTACACAATGCCATCCTTCACGGT
>JBANGF010000348.1:0-3437 GCA_037975655.1 Bacteroidota bacterium
AGGACAGCCGATGCGTGGGGTCACTGGTCCATCCGGCGTGATGGCGTCCATCCATGTGAGTGCGATGCCCTCCTTTCCGCCCCATATCAGGCCAGAAGGGAGCATGTGAATATTGAAGTCAGTACCTTCCTTGTAGCCTTCTATAATTCCCCTGAGCTTGGCTAAGTACCGGTCTTGAATCGTTTTTTTATCGCCTGTGTAGCGGATGTATTGCTGAAGCGACCAAAAAAACCACAAGGGGGCATCCATGGAGGTCATGTTGGTGTAATCTCCACTACCAATATTGGGGAAAAGGGCTCCCTTCAAATCTTTGGACATGGTATCCATGATCTCTAGGAAGGTGGCTGTATCACCCGTAGCTAAGGTCAATCCAGGTGCCGCGATGAAGGTATCCCTTCCCCACCATCCAAACCATGGGTAGCCTGCAATCACCCGAACTTCCCCATCTCTTTTTCGGATAAATTGACCCGCCGAATTCTTTAGGCAATTTTCAAAATTGTTTCTTGGAATCCGACGTGCGATTTCCTTCCTGAAGGCATTGGCTCGGGTTGCTGGATCAGCATCGGTTAATCCCGCAGAAAAAATAACAGATTCTCCGGTGCCGATTTCAAATTCTAGGTATCCAGGCACAAACAAGTCCTCTTGGTACTCATAGCCTCGCTCACGCTCTTGGATGTATTCCAAATTGTAATACCATTCCGGCTTGGAAATAAAAGCCGCCTCCTTCGAAAGTTGAAGGTAAAGTGGATCGTAATTGGGGTACAGTTGAAATCGCACGCCATTTGGCACTTGCGTATAGTCTCTGTTAATACGGTCGTTTGCTTTTTGAAGTTGGTGGTAGCCACGAAAGGCTAAAAATGGCTGAATTCGAATCGTAGTGGGGGAATGAGCCTCAAGTAAGGTGTAGCGAATCATTACCCGATCCCGGTTGGAATCAAGGATTAATTCTTTTTGCAGGAGAACTCCTCCTACCCGATAGGTCAATTTGGGGATTGGTTCCGAATCAAAGTCTTCGAGGTACTTATGTCCTCTGGGAGAGTAGTTTCCAGGAAATTTGGCAATGCCCAGATTAAAGCTTGCCCCATGTTGAATCACCGTCTCGTGAACGGTAGAGAGCATCACGTGATTTTGAGAATCAATTTGGGGCTGCGGTACCACCAGTAAGCCATGGTATTTCCTCGTGTTGCAGCCAATGATTGTGGTGCTGGTGTAGACCCCAGATCGATTGGTTCGAATGATTTCTCGCTCCAGGGAATAATTCAGGTTGACTAATTGGGATTTATCGAAATGGATGTAGCTACTCATCAGGGAAAATTGAATGAAACTAAAAATAAGGTATTCCGAGGACAAGAAAAATTAAAGAGCAAAAAATAAAGGTTATGTCTCCATAACCTTCAGGCATTTTTCGATTTTAGGAATGAACCGCTTCCTTTTGCAGTTCCTCGCAGGTTTTGATGGCTTCTTCAAACTTGCTGAGGTAGTTTTTAATCTGCCGAATATTTACTGGTTTCACAACCGGAAATTTCGGAGATGATTTGAACAAAGTAAACATAGCTATTGGTTTAGTTTCATTTTTAATGGCAAATGCTATGCCAAAATGAAGAGAAAGTTAACAAAAAACCCCTCTTTAGAGGGGTTTTGGGTGAAAGACCGGGCTCGAACCGGCGACCTCTGGATCCACAAACCAGCGCTCTAACCAACTGAGCTACAATCACCGTGTGGGGTTCCAACTCTCAGGTTTCCTTGAATTGGTCTGCAAAAGTAAGGACTGTTGTTCGATAGAGCAAGACTGATTGCATTTATTTGTTTAAAAATAGGCTTCATGCCAATTCTATTTTGGCGGAGTTTTTGAATTTTTTGGTTCACTCCTGCCTGAATTAGCTCCGCGATTCATTTAGTAACCATCCGTGGAGGCAATCCTTTTCCAAAGGATTCCCGGTAGCATTGCCTATATTTGCAGTTGTGAAACTAATTCGTTTCGTGTTTACTCACTTTTCTCTCGTCTCTAATGAGCAATGATCCGCAAGGATTTGATTCCTTCAAGCTAAACAAACAATTGCTCGATGCGGTAGCCGAGTCTGGCTATACGATTCCCACTCCTATCCAGGAGAAGACCATTCCTTTGGCTTTAGCTGGCCACGATGTGTTAGGTATCGCCCAAACTGGTACTGGCAAAACAGCAGCCTACCTATTGCCCTTGCTCATGAAAATCAAATATGCACAGGGCATGCACCCTCGAGGTTTAGTTCTTGCGCCCACGCGGGAGCTAGTCATGCAGATTGAGGAGGTGGCACAACATCTAGCCAAATACACGGGACTTCGAATTGTGAGTTTGTATGGTGGGTTAGGCCCGAAAACACAAATCGAACTGGTGCAAGCAGGTGTGGACTTGATTATTTCTACTCCTGGAAGATTTATGGATTTGTACCGAAAGGGGGCCATCTACACCAAGGATTTAAAAACCATGGTGTTGGATGAGGCGGATAAAATGATGGACATGGGATTTATGCCACAAATCCGTGCTATTCTAGAAGTGATTCCTTCCAAAAGACAGAATCTCCTTTTTTCAGCTACTTTCTCCGGACGAATAGACCACTTGGCGGCAGAGTTTTTAGAGTTTCCCGAGCGAGTAGAAGTAGCCCCTTCGGCGACTACTGCGGAGACCATTGCGCAGGTCAAATACCAGGTACCCAATATCAAGACTAAAATCAATCTACTCGCTCATTTGCTTGAAAATGAAGAGATCAACCGTGCCATGATTTTTACACGCAGTAGAAAAAACGCGGAATCGGTCTATTCCTTTTTGGAGCGAAAGCATTTTGGCGAGATTCGGGTCATCCATGCCAATAAAGGGCAAAATACGCGGATCAACTCCATGGAAGATTTTAAGGCTGGAGACGTACGCCTCTTGGTCGCTACCGATGTAGCAGCCCGCGGCCTGGATGTCACCTTGGTATCTCATGTGATCAATTTCGATGTGCCCCTTATTTACGAAGATTACGTACACCGCATCGGACGTACGGGTAGGGCCGAGAATGAGGGAAAGGCCATCACCTTTGTCAACCCAGCTGAAGGCTACCATTTTGAAAAAATCGAAGAACTCATCCGAATGGAAGTTGAAGTCCTTCCTATACCGGATGTGGTAGATGTGCCCGCTACTCCATTTGAAGAGAAGCAAGGTTATGAGCGAGAATTGGATCGACTCAAGCAGCGTGATAATCCAGACTACAAAGGGGCTTTCCACGAGAAAAAGGAGCGCCCTAAAGAAAATATTGGAAAAGGAGAAAAAGTGAAGGCGAGAAAGAAACAAAAGAAGCCGAACCGCAACCAACTCAAAACGAAGAATCAAAAAAATAGAGGGAAACACGGGGAGGGGTAATTTCTAGACCTCTTTGGTTGGTTTCAATAATAAGGCAAAGCAATACCTTTAGAAATCA
>JBANGF010000257.1:0-10812 GCA_037975655.1 Bacteroidota bacterium
GCACAGGTTGGGAAGCGGGTATTTACTACAACGTGCAGGGACCTACCTTGAACATGGTTGGTTTCGGGAACCGTACCGATACCTATGCAGTACCTTTCAATTCCCTGAACTTGAATGTCAACAAGACCTTCGGTGCAGACGAGCGCATCCGCACCAGCTTAGGTGTTCAAAACCTACTCAATGACAAGCGTGAATTTATCTTCAGTTCCTACGGTGCTCAGGATCAGTTCTTCACCCAATTGGCTCCGGGTATGCGTGTCAACTTTAGCGTAGGATTTTCCTTCTAATCAAAATCGATCAATTCGTGAAAGCCACCTTCGGGTGGCTTTTTTTATGCGCGGAAGGATCTAAGGAATGACTTTCCCCTAAAATTCGGTACTTTCCCAACTATGAAAAATACCACCCTATCCTTTGTATTTGTATTCCTGATTACAGGAATCCTTTCTCAAGTTTTCGCTCAAGAAAAAACACCTTCTCAACAGTTTTGGGAGACCTTGTCTAGCCATTGCGGAAAAGCCTACGAAGGAAAGTTGGTTTCTCCTGAATCAGATCCACGTTTTGCTGGTAAATTGGTCATGCATGTGCGTAGCTGTGAAGATGGACGTCTTCGGATTCCTTTTTTTGTAGGGGAAGATTTATCCCGCACTTGGGTGCTGACGATGGATGAGCAGCAGCTCATCCAACTCAAGCACGATCATCGGCATGCCGATGGGGCTGAAGATGCAGTGACGCAGTATGGGGGTAAGGCTACGAATACGGGTTCGTCTAGCACGCAATTTTTTCCAGCTGATGCATTTACTGCCGGCTTGCTTCCTGCTGCAGTGGGTAATGTGTGGTGGATTACGGTGGACGAAACTTCCTTTACTTACAACCTGAGAAGGCTGGGATCCGCTACTTTTTTCTCGGTAAAGTTTGACCTGACCCATCCCATCGATACCCCTCCTGCTCCCTGGGGTTGGGTAGATTGATCCACTCGCTCTAGGCAGTCAAAAAAATAATTCACGCAAAGGAGCAAAGCCGCCAAGGGCATAACCTATCTCTTTGCGCCTTCGCGTCTTTGCGAGCGTATTTTTTTCGTTAATGTGAAAGAGTCTTAGCTGTAATGCTTGAGTAAGATGTCCACGATGCGCTCGGCGGTCTTGCCATCCCATAGCGGGATTCCCTGGTACTGTTTCCACTCCCCTCGGAGAATTTGATTCAAGTAAGGCTTCAGATTTTTGGGATCGGTGCCCACCAGCACGTTGGTACCCAGATGGATGGTCTCTGCGCGCTCCGTACTATCTCGTAGCGTCAGACAAGGCACATTCATCACCGAGGCTTCTTCCGTTACTCCGCCTGAATCCGTAATGATACCCTTGGCGTGCTGAACGAGGTGGTTAAACTCCAAATAGCCCAGCGGGCTGATCAAGTGGAGGTTTGGCGCTGCGATTCCCAAGCGCTCCAAGTTTTTGGCTGTTCGGGGGTGAACCGGGAAAATTAAAGGTAGCCCAGCAGTTCCCTCCAAAATGGCCTCCATCAACTCTCGTAAGGATTCTTCATGGTCCACATTGGCAGGGCGATGCAGGGTGACCACAAAGTATTCCTTGGGAACCAATTGGTCAAAAGGGCTTCCTTGAGGCTTGGTGAAGCGAGGTTGCTGCGCGAGCAGCGTATCGATCATCGTATTGCCTACAAAGTGAATTTTGTCTTCTGGTACGCCTGCAGTGCGCAAGTTGGTGTTGGCGATTTCGGAAGTGGTAAAAAAGTGATCCGTGATTGAATCCGTCACCATGCGGTTGATTTCCTCCGGCATGCTCAGGTCACCGGAGCGGATGCCCGCTTCCACGTGTGCCACATCAATTTGTAATTTTTTGGCCGCGATGGAGCAGGCTAGGGTACTGGTCACATCTCCTACGACCAGCACCAAGTCTGGACGATGGGCCATCAATTCCTGTTCGAAAGCTACCAATATCGCAGCAGTTTGCTCGGCCTGTGTGCCTCCGCCGCCACCCAAGTTGGCATCGGGTGCGGGGATATTCAATTGCTCAAAAAATGCCCCTGACATATTTTTATCGTAATGCTGTCCCGTGTGCACGAGTCGAAATTCCACATCAACGCCCTCTGCCTGCTCTTTCTGCAAAGCATGAATCAAGGGAGCGATTTTCATGAAATTAGGCCGAGCACCGGCCACTAGCGTAAAAAGAGGCATAGCAAAAGCGAAAGAACAAGTAAAAGTAAGGGATTATCCTTTATTTTTTGATTAATGCAAGCAGGAGACAAGTTTGACAAGTGTACAGCGGCTTATCTGTAGTCTTGGTTTGAGGAATTGGAAAGGGAGAATGTCCTGCGTAAATTGGAAGAAATGCCTCGTTTTTTGTTTCTTTGTTTAATCAAATTTTTAATCACCCTCTTTTTCCATGGGAAAGTTGCTGACTAGTCTTCGCCTTTTTGCTTTTTTTCTGCTTTTGGGAACACTTTCCTGTGTGGAGTCTGTTGAAAATCAAGTTCAAATCTACAACAACAACTTTTCAAAATTGGATCTGGCCAATTTTGAAAATGGGCGTCTATTAATCTGGAGAAACGATACCATTGCAGGATGGTACCACAACGAGGAAGTGGCGGTTACGCTTTACGACTTACCTGCACACAACTATTTAAAGTTAACTGCTGAGATTTTTATTCACGACAGCTGGGACGGCAACTGGAACGATGGTTATTCTGGACCCGATTACTGGTTTATGGGAATCGATAGCGTGGATGTCGTTCGCACGACCTTTTCTAACAGCCCTTGTGAATCTTCGTATTGCTTGTACCAGTCTTTCCCTAATGAATTTTTCCGGCAGAATGTCCCTAAAACAGGAGCTCTAGAAACCAACCTGCCGAGCTTGTGTCTTGGAGGACAAACCTCCACCAGCCGTTACCGAGTAGAGAAGCTCATTGAACATTCCAAGGTGGATTCCGTACGATTTTTCATGCGGGATGAATTGAAGCAAAGCAATAGTTCATGGCCCAAGTGCGATGAATCCTGGTCCATTGCCAAAATTTCAATTTTAGCCATTCAAACTAACTCCTAATGCAACTTCGATTTCTACTAGCGGCGATTGGACTGTTTGGGATGCTATCATTCAGTCAGAGCATTAAGGCTCAAAGTATTGCTGTGGGAGCCCCTTCCTTGGAAGACTACTTACGAAGATTGCAGTTGACCGGCAAGGTGGATTCGGCGTCCTCATTTATGATTCGCCCGTTAATTCCCACGGCCGCTTTTGGCCTAGCTCATGGCTTTGATTTGGATGGGGGCTTGGTGGATTTGGATTCTTCTAGCTACCACCAACGTATCGGGAAGCGAGGCAAATTTTTACTCCTCCCCGCCTTGGTTAAAAGCCAGTATACCTCCAACTATCCCTTTGCTACCAACGATGGCGCCATGATTCCAAATCGTGGGTTGCAACAGGTATTTAGCTTGGGAGCTTTTGTAGAATGGTGGAAATTCAGCTTGCAGTTGCAGCCCGAACTGGTTAGGGCTCAAAATAAAGAGTTTATCGGATTTCCCATTGAGCAGCAGTCCACTATCCTTTTCTATTACGAATACCTCAACCGAATTGACCTTCCTGAGCGCTTTGGGGAGAGCGCCTATCAAAAGTTGGTTCCAGGACAATCCAGCTTCCGTTTGAATTTGGGGGCCATTTCTGTGGGAGTATCCACTGAAAATCTCTGGTGGGGTCCAGGAAGACGAAATTCGTTGCTGATGGGAAATTCTGCCCCAGGGTTTTTGCACTACACGATGAATACACGTCAACCCATAAAGTCTGCAATTGGTTCATTTGAAGGGCAAGTCCTCACTGGAAGGCTGGAAGCATCCAATTTTCTACCTCCACATTCTGATTATAACTTTCAGCAGATGGATGTTTATTATCCAAAAAAGGAGGACGGTCGGCGTCAGCTTTCAGGGGTAATTTTCACCTACCAACCCAAGTGGGTGCCAGGCTTATTTTTTGGGTATGGCTCCACCAACAATGTATACCGCTCCGAAGTATCCGATTTAGAGGATGTACTTCCGGTGTTTAATGGAAGAAAAAAGAACCAACAAGTACTGGATACTATCCAATCCAAGCGGCAGCAGTTTAGTGCAGGCTTTTTCCGATGGATAGATCCAAAGGGGCGCTTTGAGTTTTATGGGGAATTCGGCACCCGAGACAACGACCGCCCTTTCATTGATTTTATCACTACTCCAGAATCAGGAAGAGCATTTACCTTTGGGTTTTCGCACTTGATGGACCTGAAAAAAGAGAGTCGCTTCTTGGAGTTGAGCTCCGAGATGACTTTTTCGGGGCAGACCATCCGCGAAGATATACGACAGCTCCGAACCTGGTACATCCATGACCATGTGCGTCATGGCTACACGCATCGAGGGCAGATGCTAGGATTAGGAAATGGACCTGCCAGCAACCAAATTTTTGCCGGCATAGCCTGGATTGAGGGCATGAAAAAAATTGGAATCGAGCTGGAGCGTATTGAGTACAACAATGACTTTTACTACTACCGGTACGAAGAAGTGAAGGATTTCCGTAACAAATACGTGGATCTAGTCTTTTCGCTTGCCCCTGAATGGAAGTTTGGAAACCTACTTGTTTCGGGCAAATTCCAATATGTGAATACGTTAAATTACAAGTGGTACTTGAAAAACAGACCTGAAAAATGGTTTGTGCCTGGCTATGACCGCACTAATTTTGTGGGGCAACTCTCAGTTACCTACCTGTTTCGCTAATACTTATCCCTTCTAGTCATGATTGTTACAAAAAACATGGTCGTCGCTGTTTCCTACACCCTGATGGTTGATGATGGAGAAACGGGAATGCGTTGGTATGAGACTGTGACTGATGGCGATCCATTTTACTTCCTTTTTGGGCACCACAACTTGCTTCCTGCATTGGAACAAGCCTTGGAAGGGAAATCAGCAGGGGATTCTTTTTCGGTATTTATTGGCTTTGAAGATGGCTATGGAGATTACGATGATTCAAAAAGGGTCATCATCCCCAAAGCTAATTTTAAAGAAGAGGGCAAAAAAAATAGAGACCTACTGCGGGTAGGAAATGTCATCCCGATGCAGGACGATAAGGGCAATCACCTCCGAGGCGAGGTGCTCAAGGTCGATTACATGGGGGTACACTTAGATTTCAACTCCCCCTTGGCAGGATTAGATCTTCAGTTTGACGGAAAAATCGTGAGCATTCGCGAAGCTGTCCCAGTGGAAATTGAGCATGGACATGTACATGGTCCGGATGGACACCACCACCATTAACTTCACTTCTCTAATTTTTTCAAAGGCTACTTTCGGATATCTACGCCGTAAGTGTGGTAGGCCAAGTCTATGCTTAGGTCTTTCAATCCCTCGATGCGTTCGGAAGGATAAAGCACCAAGGCTTTGGAAAGCAAGTCGATGGCTTGGCGGTATTCCTGCTGGTTGAAATGCACGATTGCCTCGTTGTAATGCTGCAAGCCTGCCAATTCGGACAAATTCACTTTTCGGAAGATGGTGTTATCCGAGGTGTCCACTTTGGTACCCGCAAGACCTTCGCTGATATTTCGTGCCACAGGCTTTCCCTCGTTGAGGTAAGCACCCAGGTAGTCACTCACGGCTGAAGGCGCAGTGATCATTCCGCCAACAGGGAGGGTGCTTTCAAGAATAAGTGTTTTCCCATCCAGGTATACCTGAATAAACACGTGGTAATCGGTTTCTACTACCTCATAAGTATACCCATAGCGATCCAATAAGAGTCCAAGTGCAGCTGAGCCACTCACACAATCATAAGCACCGCTTTCGAGTAGGTCACTGAAGGAGGAATGCTGGGTGTAATCTTTCAATAAACGCTGATGTGTTTTTTGAAAAATCACGCGGAGCAAGGAGAGGGAATCTAATTTTTTGGAAGCTTTGGCATCCAATTCCAGTTGAAGGGCTTCCCAATTTGAGGTGGTAGGGCTCTTTTCAGATTCCTCCAAAAAAAGAAAAAATGACGCAGGTTGAGCTGGATTGATTTGTTCAGAAAAGCCTGAAATAATAGCCTGTTGGCCATTTCCTTGGCTATAGCCAAGTGATACGACTCCTAGGGAGAAGAGCAAGAAAGGGAGCATTTTTTTCATAGTCCATCAAGCCAATGTTAACTGAATGGATGAAAGTTAACAATTTGTTAACATTGAACAATAAAAAGACTAAAAAATTAACATTGGGGTAATTTGAATTTTACTCGTGGTGGTAGGGTTCGTTGCGCAGGATGGTCATGGCGCGGTACACTTGTTCGATGAGGAAGGGGCGAATCATCTGATGCGAAAGGGTCATTTTGGAAAGGGAGATTTTTCCATGGGCACGGGCATACACTGCCTCGGAAAAGCCATAGGGCCCTCCCACGACGAAAACCAGTTGCTTGAGCCCGCTATTCATCTTCTTCTGTAAAAAGTCGGCAAATTCCAGGGAAGAATAGGACTTACCTCGCTCGTCCAATAAAATCAATTCATCAGCAGGAAGAAGTTTTTTGAGGATGAGTTCCCCTTCTTTTTCTTTTTGAAGTGCTTCAGAAAGAGATTTGCTTTGTTTTAGGTCAGGGATTACCTCTAATTCAAACCGAATGTAGTGCCCAAGCCGTGCACTGTAGTCCTGGATTAATTCTTGGATGGCTTTGCTATCGGTCTTGCCTAAGACGATGAGTTTGATTTGCATGAGTAGGCTTGAAAAAAGGGTGAAAAAAAGGCCGGCTCAATTGGGCCAGCCTGGGTGCTTTAGATCAACTCTTTTCTTTTTAGAATTGCTTCCAAGAATTTCTTGTCGTTGTCGGAATTGAAAATTCGGAAAGGGAGGTGGATAAATTGTGCCTTGGAAAGGTAAAGGACAAAGGCGTCCTTGGTGATGGTCACCCGCTTGATCATGTTCCACTGCACGGGCATGCCTTCCTTGGCATTTACTTTCATTAGGATTTGTCTACTGTCGATTTCGTAAGCCATCTTTTGGAAGATGGGCTTGTTTTGCTCCATCTGGGTGACGCCTGTAAATTGGATGGCCCAGAATAAGACATACAAACCATAGGCAATCAAGGCTCCGAAAAACCACCAGAGCGAAGCAATCCAGAAATAACCACAGCAGATGGCTAAAGCAATCAAGATAACCCACCATTGTTCTTTGAGAATGGAAACAAGTCCCATTTTGATGTAGGTGGTGGTGGGAAGTTGGTATTTTTTGGTTTTAATGATCATGAATTCGAAGGTTTCGCGAGCAAATATCCACCTATCCCATTGATTAAGCAAATGCATTGCTCCCAAACTCTAGGCTTCTCCGCTTTCATCCCTTGATTTTTTGCCTGAATCCCGTACCTTTTCTAAAAAATTTGTCATGAGTCCCACGCTAATTGATTTCCTCCTTTGCGGCTTAGCCTATGTGCTGCTGAGTTACTTTTTGGGGGCTTGGACCAAGGTACAGCGAAAAAAATCTTCGGGACCCGATGGGGGCAAAGGGGGGAAATCGGAAACTGAACCGCCAGTAATAGACTTGCCTCCAGGCGTCACCTGGCCTCAACAGGAACTGGTAGAATCAGAGTAAGTGGGCCGTACCCCGCATTAATGACATTTTTCGCAGATCCCCTGTACAAGCAGGTTCATCTCTTTTTTCTGAAATCCCTTTGGAAGAGGGATTACAGGTAAGGAAATGTCTTCTAGGCAAGTAGTCTCCTCACACTTTTCACATTTGAAGTGCACATGCTCGTGATTGTGCACATGCTCGGCTTCACCATGACTGCAAAAAGCATACTTGGTAGCCCCACTATCGTCGAGCACCTTGTGGATCAGGTCTTTTTCTAAAAATGTTTTGAGCGTACGGTAGATGGTCACCCGATCAAACTTCTTGTTGAGCGTGTTTTCCAAATCTGCATGAGAGAGGGCAACATTCTTGTCTAGAAACTCCTGAATAATCACCAATCGGCAATCCGTGATGCGCAAGCGATGCGATTGTAAGATTTGGAGAGGAGTAGCCATGGAGGAAGTATTGATTTTCAAAGTAACAAAAAATCAGGTAGAGAAAAAAAGGGCGCCAACTTGGCGCCCTTTCTAGTTTACTCTCCAGAAGATTCCTTCAGGATTTTGTTGATGCGTTCGTTGGCATCCTCAAGGTGAAGTTTGCTCATACGGTCAGCTGTTCTGCCGATGGCACCTCTGATTTGACTTTGTAGCGTCTTCAATTCTCCGCGCGCCATTGGACGAATGTCAGATTGAGCCGCATTGATTTGTGCACCTGCAAAGGCTCTAAACTGAGCAGGTAGCGCAGCCACGCTTCCAGTTAAGAGGAGTTCCAATCGCTCGATATGTGCACGTTGCAAAGCTCTGCGGTGTACATCGATGGTTTTGCCAGCTGCAAGCTCCGTCCAAATGCCTTTTCTCAAATCATCGAATAATTCGGTGATCTTGTAGGCTTGTGCTCCATTCAAGGCCTCGTTTTCGATTACTCGACCCAATCTACCCCACTCCAAGATTCCGTTGAGTGTACCTACTTGAATGCCACGGATACGCTCAAGCGCACCGAAGTCTTCGATTCTGGAAATGATGGCTTCGTCCATCAACCAAGTTGGGGTAGCGAAAAGTTGCTTATTGACAAAGTCAACTGCCGCCTTTTGCATTTCTTTGGTTTGGTGTGTGTACACGGCCTCACCTTGACCCGCAGACTTGTAGACCTCAGTCACCCCACCTACGTGGGTTCTTACGTGGCCCATGTAGCGGTTAAACTGACCAATAACCTGACCATACATTTCTTCGAGGTCATCGTAATTTTTGAAAGGCTTCTCTTTTTCTGCAGTCCATTCCATCAAATTAGGTAGGATACGCTTCAAGTTTTTGATACCATATTCAGAAGCAGTTACTGAATTGTCACCCAAATCTTCCGATTGGGTGGTTGGGTCGTAGCTATTGCCTTGACGACCGTAACGGTACACCGGATCACCTTTCTTGTCCAGAATCCACTGGTTCAAGGTAGGAAGTTCTTCTTCTGGGCTGTTGGCACTTAAAATAGGCTTGTATCCCCACATGATGGCATACTTGTCATAAGGTCCTACATCTGGCATCAAGCTCACACCCTTGTCTTCTGGCTGAGCCACGTAGTTGAATCGGGCGTAGTCCATGATGGAAGGCGCCGTACCAAATTCCTTGGTAAAGGCAGCATCGCGCAATTTTTCTACTGGGTAAGCCACAGATGAAGCAAAGTTGTGCGGTAATCCAAGTGTATGTCCTACCTCGTGAGCAGATACAAATCGAATCAATCTACCCATCACCTCGTCGTCAAACTTGACGGATCTTGCGTCTGGGTTGATCGCTGCTGTTTGGATGAAGAACCAGTTTCTCAACAGGTTCATCACATTGTGGTACCATCCGATATCGGACTCTAAAATTTCTCCAGAACGAGGATCGGATACGTGTGGGCCATAGGCATTTTGAATGTCAGAGGCAAAGTAGCGGATCACCGAATAGCGGGCATCTTCAGGGCTCCAGGTTGGATCTTCTGCTGGGGTAGGTGCTTCTTTGGCTAGAATTGCATTTTTAAAGCCAGCCGCTTCGAAGGCTTTCTGCCAATCTTCCACGCCTTGCTTCAAATAAGGAACCCACTTGGTAGGGGTAGCTGGGTCGATGTAGTACACGATAGGCTTTACCGGCTCTACCAATTCACCACGAGCAAACTTCTCCCGATCTTCTGGTTTCACTTCCAATCTCCAACGGTCCAAAAAGCGTCTAGATGTGGCTTTTTGCTCATCTGCACCGTAGTCTACATAGGATCTCGCAAACCAGCCCACACGCTGATCCGCAAGACGCTGCTGCATAGGCACTTTTGGAAGGAGGATCATGGAGGTATTCATCTCCAAGGTGATCAAGCCCGTTACACTATTGGAAGGGGGCTCCGCAGCGGCATAAGTAAGCACATAACGCGCTTCCACGTTGATGGGATAACTATTGATGTGCTGGATGTACGAACGCTCGTTGTCTAGTCGCGTTACCCGATACTGGGTTCTTCGGTTTCGTTCCATCCCCAAAGCTTGGTTGTCTTTGGTAAACAAATCCGTCGCCTCTATTACAGTACCTGTAGAGTCTGTTCTTCTGGACTTGATGGCAAACTTCTGGAGGATAGGCTCCAAATTAGAAGCCTCTACTGCCTTGGAAATGGGCAAGGAATCAGCAGCATAGTTGTTTAAGGAAACTACCTTAAGCAAGATGTCGTCGTTATTTTTTTCCCAGCGTACCATCATGTTGGTGGTATTTTCTCCACCATAGCCGATGCCGTCCGCAGTTTTTGCGATACGCACCACCATCAACATGTCTCTACCAAGAAGCGAATCGGGAATCTCGTAGAAGTACTTGTCTTCGATTTGGTGTACCTTAAAAAGTCCAGCCTTGGTTTTTGCCTTGGCAGTAATGACTTCTTTATAGGGTTTGGGTCCATTGGCAGGTGGAGTGGCAGCAGGTCGTGCTGCTGGTGCCGCAGGAGCGGGTGTCTCTGCACCTTTTTTCTTTTTTTTCTGTGCAAAGGAATCCTCTGCCTGAAGCATAGCGCCCATAAGGCCTAGCACAAAAGCGGTTCTCCTTAGCAATTTGGGGAAGGGTGTATTCATGGTTTGTTTCTAATTTTTTCGAAAATATACTAACTTCCAAAGGAGGATGTTAGGCTTGTGAAAAAACTAATTTTTTGACAGGCGGTTCTCTAGTAAAATCAAAGGCATTGGAACAGCGTAAACAGGAGGTATTGATTGTGGGTGGAGGGCTTGCTGGCTTAGTTGCCTCCTTGCTTTTGGTCAAAGCGGGGCATGAAGTCAC
>JBANGF010000032.1:0-3063 GCA_037975655.1 Bacteroidota bacterium
TATCCTGATCTATAGGTTCTAGTGACAAACTGGTTGGCGGGATCGAAATTGGTAATTTTCATATTCGGTCCATCCCATAGGAGTTTGATGCCTCGGCCAGGGTACTCGACCTGATTGGAAAGGAGTCCTTTTGGTGATTGATAGTCGTAACTTCTGATTGCTAGATTTCCCATCAAGACAGATTCAGTCAAAGGTCCTGCAATGGAGAAAGGGGAACTAAGTTGTTTGAATTCGGTAGAACCATGTCCAGCAAGGCAAGCATTCACCCAGTTGTCGTAGTGACCTCGATCTCCTCCGGGTACGCGGTATAGAGTTTCTTCTACTTTAATATCTTTGGTTTTTGAAGTAGGTAGAAGTTGTGGATTAACCCCATAGGTAGAGCACATCATTTTTCCTTTAGTACCCTCGATAATCACCCCATTTCCCCCGTCACCCATCATCTCATTTGGGCCCAATTCCTCTGGGCGGGTAGGCTGAATGCCGCCATCCATCCAATGGAATTCCAAATCATCCTTTCCTGGTCGATCAAATCGTAAGGTGATGTGTGATGAGGGTGGGCAGCTTTCAGGGAAATGACCTCGTTTGAATTCTCCTACATACACGGAGCCTACTGAGCATTCAGCTGATTTGGGGTATCCCAAGTCCAAAACTCGGAAAGGAGGCTCCATGATGTGACAGGCCATATCTCCTAAGGCTCCTGTCCCGTAATCCCACCAGCCTCTCCAATTGAAGGGTACCAGATTGCCCACATAATCCTTGTAAGGGGCTGTTCCCAACCAAAGATCCCAATCTAGATCTGCAGGGGGAGTGATCGGCGTATTTGGCCAAGGGATGCCTTGAGGCCAAACGGGACGGTTGGTCCAAGACCAGACCTTGGTGGCCTCCCCAATCAATCCTGCGTCATACCATTCTACCATTTTCCGAACACCATCTCCAGAAGAACCCTGGTTGCCCATTTGGGTGACCACCTTATACTTTTCTGCTGCTTCGGTAAGCATGCGAGCCTCAAAGATGTCATGGGATAGCGGTTTTTGTACATAGACATGTTTCCCCATTTTCATGGCCATCATGGCCTGTACCGCATGCATGTGATCTGGAGTAGAAACGGTCACTGCATCAATGTTTTTCTCCTCTTTTTCGAGCATGATTCGGTAATCCTTGTAGTAAGAGGCCTTTGCATGGTCTTTTCTTCCTTTTTCAGCGCGGGTGTCGTCTACATCGCAAAGGGCGATGATGTCTACCTTGCCACTTCTGTGCACTCCACTTAAGTCACTGTATCCCATGCCTCCAATTCCAATGGAAGCGACGCGAAGTCGATCACTAGGAGCCACGAATCCTGGTCCACCCAGTACGTGACGAGGGATTAGCGTGATTCCAGCAAAGGCAAGTGCTGAACTTTTGATAAAGTTCCTTCTTGAGGATTCTAATTGAGGTTGTTTTTTATTTTTCATGGGATAGGGAATCGTCTACTTTCAAAGTATCAAGTAAGTCGAAAAACTTGAAAAAGTCTGGAGCGTTTCAAAAAATTATTTCAGTGGATTTATCCCCTGTTGAAATAGCACCTTTTGACTGAGAAATTCTCAATTTATTTGATTAACGAAAAATAGATTTTTGATATTTTAAAGTAAGTTTGGTTAAAATCAACCCTATGAAAAATTTACGCTGGAACTTCATTATTGGAACACTCTTGGTTTTAGGGGCTTGTCAAAAGCCTGCACCCCTCTCGGAAGCCGGTCTTATTCCCTTGCCTCAGGAGGTAAACGATGGAAGTGGAACTTTCAAAGTAACCACTGAAACAGGTATCCGGCTGGTTGGTACTTCTGAAAAATTAACTTCTATCGGTGATTATTTAGCCAATACCCTTCGTCCTGCCACAGGGTTTGCGGTACCTGTTTCCAAGGATTCTGGAGATATAACTTTGGAATTGACTGGATCTGGGCCTTCGGAAGCGTATGAACTTGAAATTTCTGATGTTGGAATCCGAATTACTGCTGCCGGGGAGGCAGGGCTTTTTTATGGAGTGCAAACGCTCATTCAACTTTTCCCCGCTGACATCACTCAAGCAACTGTTCAAAGCAGGGATTGGGTCCTTCCTCAGGGAAAGGTAAGCGATGCACCTGATTTTGCTTACCGAGGTTCCATGTTGGATGTGGCCAGACATTTTATATCCAAAGACGATGTCAAGTTTTACATCGACCAGATGGCCAGCATGAAGTTGAATTACCTTCATCTCCATTTGACTGATGACCAAGGATGGCGTATAGAGATCAAGTCTTGGCCCAAATTGACTGAGATTGGTGGGAGTTCAGAAGTAGGAGGGGGGAAAGGTGGATTTTACACCCAAGAAGATTACAAGGAATTGGTGGCCTATGCAGCAGAGCGTTACATCACCATTGTACCAGAAATTGATATGCCAGGCCACACCAATTCAGCCTTGGCTTCTTATGCGGAGTTAAATCCTGGGGTTAATTTACCTATAGGTCAAGGACTCGATTCGCTAAATAAAAGTCCTCTAGATTACCAATTGCCATTGACTGCCCCTCAAGCTTCTCAAATGTATACGGGCATCGAAGTGGGTTGGAGTACTTTTGCACCGCAACTGGAGGTTACCTATGCGTTTGTAGACAGTGTGGTTCGTGAAATTTCGGAACTGTCTCCAGGCCCGTATTTTCACATTGGGGGAGATGAATCGCACGTCACCGAGAAGGATGATTACGTGTATTTCGTCGAGCGGGTGCAAGATATTGTATCCAAGTATGGCAAAACCAGTATAGGATGGGATGAGGTGGCGACTGCAAAATTGCTTCCCGGCAATGTAGCCCAGTTTTGGGCCAAGGAGGAGAATGCAATCCTAGCTAAAAATCAAGGGAACAAAGTCCTGCTCTCGCCTGCAAAAAAGGCCTACCTAGACATGCAATACGATAGCCTTTCTCGAATTGGATTGCATTGGGCTGCATACATTGAATTGGATTCAGCTTACCTCTGGGATCCTGCTACGTATGTGAAAGGGCTCGCCAAAGGGGATATTTTAGGTGTGGAAGCACCACTTTGGTCTGAGACGGT
>JBANGF010000056.1:0-8547 GCA_037975655.1 Bacteroidota bacterium
CAATCAAAAAAATGCCGACACCACTAAAGAGGTGTCGGCATTTTTTGTTGATGTTGTGTTGATTCTGTGTGTGAATAGGGTCATTAAATCCCTAAACCGAAAGGAGGATTTTAATTTTCTGGGAATGATTCTATCAGAAGTCCTGATCTCAATTTTTCATCCAGTGAGCTCCCCACATCTAGGCGATTGAGTTGCTGAAATCTTCCACCAGAAGGAATTCCAGTAATTTGTTCGATTGCTTTTCGCAACAATAATTCTTTTACATCGCCTAGGGGCTTTAGTCGTTCTGAACTTTCCTTTGCCTCGATATTTGGGACAAAACCTGCTGTATAATCGGACTGGTCTAGGCTATTGAAACTTCTGGAGATGATTGGAAGAATTCCATACTTGTTTTTAGGGTTATCTTTATCCTCAAAGGCAACTGAGCCTACATTTTTTCCAGTGGTCTTATCACCGATCAGGAATACATCCATGTAAGGTTTCAAGCCATTGATAATCAATTCGGAAGCGGAAGCTGTTCGCGTAGAGGTGAGCACATAAACCCGATTATTTTTCAAGATTTTACCTAAGTTTTCAGGCTTCGCTTTAAATGGAGTTTGGACATTTTTCAGGTTGTCAAACTGCATCAAGTAACTATTGTATTTGGTCTTAGAAAAGATATCTGTGGTACTGACCCCAGGCCCGATAAGGCTTGCTAGATTGACTGCAGAGGAAACATAGCCTCCTCCATTGTAGCGAAAATCAAGAATCAAATGCTGAATTCCCTTGGATTTAAGTTCTCCGAAAATGGCATCCATTTCCTGATCGTAAGCAGTACTGTTGTTACCAGGCCCTGGTGCAAAGAAATGGTAGACCACATAGCCTATTTTTTCTCCGTTAATCGTGTAGACAGAATCTAGAAAGTTGGGGTTTTCTGCAAGTTGAACGGGTACCAAAGAAATTTCAGGTCTAGCTTCTAGTGCTCCACTTGTGCTGTTGACCCGAAGGGTGATCAAGGTGTGGGGTTTGTCAATTAGCCCGAGTTGAACTTTGTAGTTGTCCAAAGTAAGTTGCGTGCCGTTGATTCGGGTGATGTAGTCCCCGCGCTGCATTCCACTGCTAGCGGCTGGGCTATTCTTTTTGATATAGGTGACCTCAGCCACTACATTGTTGTTGGAGGAGCTTTCTCGGTAAAGTGTAAACTCGTAGCCTGCTTCTAAGCTAATCCCACTCAAGGAATTTACTAAGGCTTGGTAATCCGGATAAATTACTGAAAATCGATCTGTAGGTCGATTGAGGAGGGCTTCAAAATAGGCAGAAGGATCGGAGGTGTCCGCGATGGGGCTGCGCATATCTGGGAGCCAGAGGTATACTTCTTTCATTACCTTCAAGATCCAATTGTTGATAGCAATATTTGGATTGGGTTCCTCGGTTACCTTCGGTAATGTTTCTTCCTCTTCTTTGCAGCCGACGAGTGCGAGGATTAATAAGCTGAATAAGAGAGCGATTTTTAGTACAGGATTTTTCATGCAGCTACCAGTTAAACTACAATTTACCGAAAAGTTGTTTCGAAAGTTTTTGATTAGAGGCGCCTGTTTTTCTTTTACTGCGCTGAGCCAAATGATACCTCATCCACCGTGCTATCGAGTAGCTTACCTTTTTCGCATTTCAATACACGGTAGGGGTACTTGCGAAGTAGGTCGTGGTTGTGTGTTGCCATCAGGATTGCAGTACCTTTTTTGTTGATGTCTTGAAAAAGTTTGAAAATTCCATCCGCCACATCAGGGTCTAGGTTACCCGTAGGCTCATCCGCAAGCAGAATTGAAGGATTGTTGAGCAGGGATCTAGCAATGACGACACGCTGCTGTTCTCCACCAGAAAGCTGGTGCGGCATTTTGTTGAGTGCCTCCAAAAGGCCTACTTGGAGCAGAACATCTCCAATTCGTTCCTTAATTAAAAGTGGGTCTGTCCAACCTGTTGCTTTCAAGACAAATTCAAGATTGTCATGAACGGACCGGTCGGTGAAAAGCTGAAAATCCTGAAAGATGATTCCTATTTTTCTTCTCAGAAAAGGGATCTCTTTGTTTTTAATTTGAGAAAGGGAGTAGCCTACTACCTCAGCTAATCCGGATTTCAGTGGAAGGTCAGCGTAGAGTGTTTTCAACAAGGAGCTTTTTCCACTTCCGGTTCTACCGATAAGAAATACAAATTCATGTTGTTCCACGGAAAAATTGACCTCACTGAGGACGGGATTTTCTCCTTGGAAGATGGTGGCCTGTGTCATGGACAACACAGGGAGTGTACTGAAATCCATGGATTTAGAGTTCTAGTTTTTGAAGTTTCCCAAAGGGAAGGGATTTAATTAATTCTTCGAGTTGTTCTTCTTTACCTTCCAGACCAAATTTCTCCACACTTTTCATAGGGCGATCCGCTCTGAAGTAGGCTACAAGTACAAAATTCTCATCCCGAACCTGAATGTAGTCGGGAATTTTAGCTTTTCCTTTAACCTTGATGATGTACATGTTCCCTAGTTGGTGTTGGTGAATCCTGGATAGCTTGGTTGACTTATTTGCCTGCAGCTTTGGCGTGATCGGAAAGGAATTGGGCCAAGCCTGAATCGGTAAGTGGATGCTTCAAAAGGCCTGTAATCACTTTGAGCGGGCAAGTCACTACATCTGCACCCAATTCAGCACATTTGATCAGGTGCATGGTATGGCGAACCGATGCTGCGAGCACTTCCGTCTCGTAGCCATAGTTTTGGTAGATGTGGACGATTTGACCGATCAGGTCTAGTCCATCAAAAGAAATATCATCTAGTCTACCAATGAATGGAGAAACGTAAGTTGCTCCCGCTTTGGCGGCCAATAACGCTTGTCCCGAAGAAAAGATGAGGGTACAGTTGGTGCGAATACCTTCACTATGGAAATAACGAATGGCCTTTACACCATCTCGAATCATAGGAATCTTCACCACGATTTTGTCATCTAATTTGGCGAGTTCTTTTCCTTCGCGAACCATGCCTTCGAAGTCAGTAGCAATCACTTCGGCACTTACCTTGTCTTCTACAATGTTACAAATGGCTTTGTAATGTGCCTTTATATTTGCTTCTCCAGTGATTCCTTCTTTGGCCATTAGGGAGGGATTGGTGGTCACCCCATCCAATACACCTAGGTCATGTGCTTCGCGGATTTCCTCAAGATTTGCAGTATCGATAAAGAATTTCATGTCAGTGGGTTTTGGTTATAAAAAGCAGTTTGCCTTAGCTGAACTAGAGGCTAAGGTCAATAAGCAAAGTTAGAAGATAAATTAGGATAAGGTAGCGAATATGGGGGTGGAATTTGAGCTACCAGAAAAAAAAAGAGGCGGCATCGCACCGCTACAACCGCCTACCCTTGCTTCCTTCCGGACCTGGGGGATTCAGCAGGAGCTGGTCGTGCCGCCGGATACAAAGGTACGTCAAAATTCAGGCAATGCAAAAGGATGTATACAAATTGGATCTTGTGATCCGCAAACAAGGGTTAAATGTTTTATCTTAGGGCTGGGTTCCATGCTAATTCTTGATTTTAACTATGAAAAATTTACTTCTTCTTGCAATCCTCACTGGCTTAATGTTCAGCTGTGGCGATCAATCTAAAATCTATCAATTCCAGGTAGCAGATTTGGAACCCAATTTGATCACCCTTTCTTCAGATGAATTTATGGGTCGCATGCCTTTTACCGAAGGAGAGGAGCTTACCACCTCCTTTTTGGAAAGTAAATTCAAGGAAATGGGGCTTGAGCCGGGCAATGGAGATTCTTATTTTCAGGAGGTACCTATGGTCTCCATCATCACCTATCCCGAACAATCCATGGAGTTTAAGAGCGCTCAAGGTTCCATAATCGGAGAAGGATTGAAAGACTACGTGATTTGGACTCAGCGTACGGATTCCCTAGTTCGTATTCAGGATGCAGAACTGGTTTTTGCTGGATTTGGCATTGTAGCCCCCGAATATGGATGGGACGATTACAAAAATTTGGATGTAAAGGGCAAAATAGCGGTCGTGCTCATCAATGATCCAGGATTTGGTTCAGAGGATTCCACATTTTTTAAAGGAAATACGATGACCTATTACGGTCGGTGGACTTACAAATACGAGGAGGCGGCACGTCAAGGAGCACTAGGTTGCTTGATTGTGCACAATACGATTCCCACAGGATATGGATTCAATAACATACAAAACAGTTGGAAGGCGTCCAAACTTTACCTCGACGACAGAGGACAAGAGAAGTATAAATTGGGATTTGAAGGATGGATTACCCTGCCCTTTGCGAAGCAGTTGTTTGAAAAGATGGGAAAGAATGAGTCTGAGCTGTTGCAAAATGCTAGAAAGGTCGGTTTTCAAGGGTTTTCAACTGGCTTAAGTCTCAGCACCAGTCTTACGGTCAAGCCTACCTATAATGTAACCAAAAACGTAATTGCCAAAATCACTGGGAAAACCGCACCTGAGGAAGTGCTAATTTACTCGGCTCACTGGGATCATATTGGCATAGGCAAGCCTGATGAAACGGGGGACACGATCTACAATGGGGCACTGGATAACGCCTCTGGGACAGCTGCGCTGTTGGCCTTGGCAAAAGCGTTCAAGACGGACGAGCAACCCGACCGAACGGTGGTGTTTTTGGCGGTCACGGCAGAGGAACAGGGATTGTGGGGATCGGCGTATTATGCGAAGCAGCCAATCTATCCCAAAGAAAAAACGGTAGCCAACATCAATATGGATGGTGTCAATCCTTATGGAAAGATGAAAGATGTTTCAGTCATTGGAGTTGGGCAGTCTGAAATGGAGGACTTATTGGATGAGGAACTTAAAAAATTGGGGCGGTATGCTGCCCCTGAACCCAATCCTGCCGTGGGTTACTATTTTCGATCTGACCATTTCAATTTTGCCAAAATAGGAATTCCAGCCCTATATATTGGAACTGGAATCGACCATATGGAGAAAGGGAAGGAGTATGGAAAGCAGCTTCAGGAGGATTATGTGGCCCAGTACTACCACAAACCAGCAGATGCTTACGATCCAAAGCGATGGAATCTGGATGGAGCAGTGGACGATGTACAGTTGCTGTATCAGGTAGGTCGCAATCTTGCCAATTCTACCCGCTGGCCAGGATGGAAGGAAGGTTCCGAATTCAAGGCTATCCGAGACAGCTACTTTAAAAAGTAAGGTTCTTCTAGCTTTAATCTATTTTGATACCATAGGATTCGAGTAGACCAGGCAAACCGGCTAGATCAAATCGCGCCCCTTTGAGGGCATTGAGTTCTGGAGCAATTCGGTAGTGAATGGCTTCCCTAAAGTCGGCTTTTTCGAGGTTGGTTTGATCGAAAACTGCTCCAAGGAGGTCAGATCCCTGAAAACTTGCTTCGCTCAGGTTGGCTTGGGAAAAGTCTACTTCCCGCAATCGCGATTGGAGAAACTTTGATTTTTTGAGGGGGAGTTTGTAAAAATTACAGTAGTCGAGGATACAATTTTCCAGGTGGAGTTCGAGCAAAAAGGGATTTGCAGTAGCGAAGGCTACTCCCAACATTTTGCAACGGGTAAAGCGGACATTCTGAAAATTTACCTTGGCGACTTTGATGTTGCTCAGGTCACAATCTTCAAAGTGGCAATTTTCAAAACTTGCCTGCTGGAAGGACGTGGTAGCAAAGTTACAGTTGGAAAAGGTACAGGCATCGTATTCTCCTGCAAGGACATCTGAGGGGCTGAGGTTTTGAAAATGCTGTTCGCTAAAATAGGACATCTGCTAGTCTGATTTCGGGTTTTTGGTCGAATTTAGAGGGCTATCTGGTACAAACTGCAGCGTTGGATGCTGGGGGAATTCTGCAGATCTGGATGGTCAAACTCTTTCCAGTATTCCATCCCTATTTTTTTCATGACTTGGATGGAAGCCAGGTTTCCGATAGAAGCCATGGCTACCACTTTCGGGATTTGGAGTTGCCGTGCATAGTCTAGGCAGGCAGCAGCTCCCTCGGTGCTAAAGCCTTGGTTCCACCAGGCTTTGCCGATGCGGTAGCCGATATCTACGGTAGGCGTAAAGTCTGCTTCAAAGGTTTTCCATCCCAGTCCGATGGTTCCCAAAAGCGCTTCACTTTCTAGGACATCCACTGCAAAATAGCAGAAGCCTTTGTCCTCGTACAGGTGCTCCATTCGCTCCATCATGGCTTGGGTAGCTGCTTTGGAGAGCGGTCTTTCGAAAAATCGCATGACCTCCGCATCCGTGTTGATGGCGGTAAATGCTTCCAAGTCACTCGCTTGCCAGCGGCGAAATCCTAGGCGTGGGGTGGTGAATAGGTAGGGAGACATGGAGGCTAGGGTATGGAACAGAAACTTAAATTAAGGAGGTTTTTTGAAAATTCTGCGTTTGGTATCCCATTGAGGTAGATGCGAGTGATTTGATTTTTAATTTTCCAATCCATTGAAGGGATTGAATCGCCTGCGGCCTACCTCCATGGCTACCGCTCGGCAGACTGTTTTGTCGCCATACTTGACGTTCAACTTATCGAGGGCTTGGTAGAGGTTGATTTGCTGTTGGCTATCTTCAAAGAGCTGGATTTGGTAGTTGCCATAGACCAGGTGGCTGAAGCGTACGCCCACGAGTCGGATCAGTAGGCGACGAGTGTAGAGCTTGCGAAAGAGTTCCTTCATGACAGGGAGTAGGCTATGGTCTGCGGCGGTATAGGGGATGCGCTGCTGTATGCTATGGGTTTCAAAGTCGGAGTATCGGATTTTTACAGTGATGCAAGCGGTGAGCTGTCCTTTTTTCCGGAGTTTGGTGCTGAGTTGCTCGGTCATCGCGATGAGGGTTGCCTCGAGTAGGCGGGTATCGATGGTATCTTCCTCAAAGGTGTTTTCGGAGGAGATGGATTTGGCTTCGGTGTAAGGGACCACTGGGCTGAGGTCGATGCCATTTGCTTTTTCCCAGATCATTTTCCCGTTTTTTCCAAAAGTGGCTTCGAGGAGTTGGGCAGGCATTTGCTGTAGGGTCTGTACTTTTTTCACGCCCATGTTGTAGAGTGTTTGGGAGGTTTTTTCACCAATCATGGGGATTTTTCGTACGGAAAGGGGGGAGAGAAAGGTTTTCTCTTGTCCGATCGGAATTTGTTTTTCATTGTTGGGTTTAGCTTCGCCTGTGGCAATTTTGGAGACGGTTTTGTTTTGGGAAAGCCCCATGGAGATGTTGAGTCCACTTTCCTGAATGATGCGTTGCCGGAGTTGGTGGGCTAGTTTGAAGCAGCCGAAGAAGCGATCCATACCCGTGAGATCGATATAGAATTCATCGATGGAGGCTTTTTCGAATAGGGGAACTCCTTCTCGGATGATTTCGGTGATTTCTTGGGACTTTTGGCTGTATTTTTCAAAATCTCCCCGTACTACAATCGCTTCTGGGCAGAGCTGTCTAGCGGTGCGCATGGGCATGGCGGAATGGACGCCAAACTTTCGTGCTTCGTAGCTGCAGGAGGCGACGACTCCTCGGTCGCTTGCACCCCCAATCAGGATAGGCTTGCCTTTGAGGCGGTCGTCAAAAAGCCGTTCTACAGACACAAAAAAGGTGTCCAGATCCAAATGCACGATGCTTCGTTTTTCTTCCATTGAAATTGTTAATTATTTAAACATTTTAATGTTTATAAATTAAACAAAATTAATATCTTTGAATCGTTTAGAGACGAAAGTTGTCGGGGAGAAAGAGAAATAGCTCCGCTTGCGGGGTTTATTTCCAGTTTATTTCTACTGTATTCAAGAATTTTACAATTTGAGGTAATGAGCATCCATACTAACTTAAAATTTCTCCGAAAAAAGAAGGGTTTGACCCAGGAGTCAATGGCTCAAGCTCTGGGGATTTCCCGATCCAAATTGGCAGGCTACGAACTGAGCATCACTCCACCTTTGGAGGTACTCCTTTTGATTGCCGATTACTTCAAGGTGTCCTTGGATGTTCTGGCTCGGGAGGATCTGGCTACCTATTCGGAATACAAGTTGCGCGAGCTATTGGAAACGGACCAATTTCTCCGAGGGCGTAACCTTCGGATCCTCTCTACCACGGTAGATGCAGCAGGGCGGGAATTGATTGAAGTAGTTTCGCAGCGGGCCAAGGCGAGTTATTTGGCTGGATTTGCTGACCCGGAATTTATCTCCGACTTGCCGAGGTTTTCCTTGCCTTTTCTTCCTACCAACAAAAAACACCGGGTATTTCAAGTGGATGGGGATTCCATGCTGCCGATTCCGGATGGTGCCTGGATCGTCTGCGAATACCTGGAGGATTGGACTCGGTTGAAGGATGGGGAACGCTACGTGATTGTCACGGAGCAGGATGGGGTCACCTTTAAACTGGCTTACAATCGGATTAAGGCCAATCAAAACCTATTGCTCTGCTCTGCCAATCCCATCTATCCTCCTTTTGAGGTGGAGGTAACGCAGGTACGTGAGGTTTGGAAATACCGCTTGTGCATCAGTTAATAAAGCGGACTTTTTTAACAATTAACCAATTAACCAATTAACCAATTAACCAATTAACCAATTAACCAATTAACCA
>JBANGF010000058.1:0-2637 GCA_037975655.1 Bacteroidota bacterium
ACAAAGCAAACCTACCGAGCAACGAGCTGAATTGGGGCTACTTGATAAATTGCACTTTGTGGTCAACAACGATTTTGTTCGCCTGAGCTACACTGAGGCCATTGACATCCTTCGCAACTCGAACCACAACAAAAAGAAGAAGTTTAGCTACTTGATTGAATCTTGGGGTACTGACCTTCAATCAGAGCACGAGCGCTACTTGGTAGAGAAGCATTTCAAGAAGCCAGTGATCCTTACCGACTATCCTAAAGACATCAAGGCCTTTTATATGCGTCAAAACGAGGACGGAAAAACAGTAGCAGCGATGGACATCCTATTTCCGGGAATAGGTGAAATCATAGGGGGCTCCCAGCGAGAAGAAAGGCTGGATAAGCTCACCCAGCGAATGAAAGAAATGCATATTCCAGAAAAAGAATTGTGGTGGTATTTGGATACCCGAAGATTTGGAGCTACCCCTCATGCAGGATTTGGATTGGGATTTGAGCGCATGGTGCAGTTTGTGACTGGCATGGGCAATATCCGAGATGTAATTGCTTTTCCTAGAACACCAGGAAATGCGGAATTTTAAATCCTAATAGCTACTTCAAGACCCTAGGCCAAGTGACTAGGGTCTTTTTTTTGTGCTCAACTGACCACCTGAATCCTTCTGGCTAAAGGAATGCAGAGTAGGCTAAAAAATATAGCCAGATACCCTACGTAATTAAAATTAGTCAGTTGTCCCAATTCGTTTTCCCCAATCATCATCCCTGCAATCAAAGAGGCAAGGCCTGCCGCCAGCTGCTGCACCGCCGAATTGAAACTTAGAAAGCTACCGCGATTTTCTGGTTGTGCCGTACCCGTCATCATGGCAGCTGCGGGCACGTACCGCCCGTTGGAGGTAACAAAAAACAACGTGGTCACCAATAATACCAGGCCTACAGGCGTAACTCCCAAGTGGGTAATGATGGCAATGGGAATAAGATTTAATAGCATGAAAATGGTAAAAATCTTCAGCTTCCCTTTCCTATCTGCCAATTTGCCAACCCAAGGGGAGGTAAAAATCGTGCATGCTCCCCCCGCCATATATACGTAAGTGAGTTGAAGCTCTGAAAACCCTACATTGGCTACATTGTATGGACTTAAAAATGGGATAATCATAAACTGTCCCAACATCATCATGATGGATAGCGTGATGGCCCGCATTTGATTGGAATTGCTTGTGACTTTGGAAATAACGTCGAAGGGACGAGGGCGAACTTGCTTGTCTTTGAGATGACCCGTAATCGAGGGGACACTTTTTACAATCATTCCCAAACTGAGCACAGACAAGATCGACAAGATATAAAAAGGCAAATGCCAAGTGGATAAACTAGCTAAGAAAAGCCCCAAAGGGACCCCCATCACCGAAGCGAAGGAAAAGGCAGACATCACCAATCCCATGGCACTTCCTCTACGCTCGTGGGGCACCACATCTCCAATAATTGCCAAAATCAAAGCAGAAGTAAGCCCTCCAAAAATCCCAGAAACCACTCTTGCCAAGAGCAATACTGCATAATTGGGGGAAAGGGCACAGCCTAGGGTTCCTAAGGTAAAACCCACATAGACCCAAAGCAAAATTTTCTTTCTATCAAATCTATCCAGCACAAAGGCTCCAAAAAAGCTAGATACTCCAGCGCTAAAGGTATAGGAGGACACCAAAAACCCAAACTGACTGGGGCTGATATCAAACAAGCGCATCAACTGGGGCCCCAGAGGCATCAAAATCATAAAATCCACAATGTGGATAAAATTGATGGCTGCAAGTGTCCAAAGCAAAGCCTTTTCCTGTTTCATGAAGCCATTGGGATAAGTAGTGGTAAAATAAACAAAGGAATCAGGTTTAGATTTAGTTAAGGCCTAGTTCTTGGTAAGTATTTGGAATTTCTTCCAACAAATCGCTGGCAAGCATCCCTCTAAGTTTCTTTTTGCCTGCCAATTCCCCTGCTCGGCCATGATGAAAAACCCCACAGAGCAAAGCGTCTTCGGGAGAATAGCCTTGTCCAAGATAAGATGTCAGCATGCCTGTCAACACATCTCCACAACCTGCCGTAGCCATAAACTTACTTCCTGAACTATTAAAAACCTGTCTTCCATCAGCAAAGCAGCACAGGGAATGCGCACCTTTGATAAGGACATGGACGCCATAGTGTTGACAAAACTCAGAGGCTTTGGACATGCGCTCTACATGGGTAGCAGAAGGACCAAAAAGTCTTTCAAACTCTCCTAAGTGAGGAGTTAGGATGCTGCCCTGGGGTATGAGGGCCCAAAGTTCTTTATGCAGTGCAAGGTAAGTCAAGGCATCCGCATCGAGCACCAAAGGCTTGGAATAGCTGGAAAAGACTTGCTCAAGGAGCATACATCGCTCCACCTGCATTCCAGGACCTAGGCCAATGGCATCGTAGGCAGACCAGGGTTGATCCTCCCCAAAAGTACACATGACCTCGGGGACAGCTGCTTGTATAGCCCAACGCTCCTCTTCGGGTAGGCAGCAAGTGACCAATCCAGAACCAGTACGCAAGGCGCTTTTTGAAGAAAGGATAGCTGCACCTACTTTTCCTTTGCTGCCAGCCAGGAGCAATACTTTTCCTCGGGTACGCTTGTGTGAAAATCGGTCAAAAA
>JBANGF010000126.1:0-5590 GCA_037975655.1 Bacteroidota bacterium
AAGTTTACGAGAAAAACCTCAATGTCATGGACATGACTGCTTTTACGCTTTGCCAAGAAAACAACCTCCCCATCATCGTATTTGACATGAATAAAAGTGAAAACCTTACCAAATTGGTCAATGGGGAACAAATAGGAACTTTGATTACTGTATAAACTGGATCCAAATCATGGAAGAAATCGAATTGTACCTTGAAGAAGCCAAGGAATTGATGCAAAAAGCGGTAGATCATACTGCTGCAGAATTGGTGAAAATTCGCGCTGGAAAAGCAATGCCCAATCTTTTAGATGGGGTTTTTGTGAACTATTATGGTTCTCCTACTCCACTTTCTCAAGTGTCTTCCATCACCACTCCAGATGCACGGACGCTAGCCATCAAGCCTTTTGAGCGTAACCTCATCTCTGAAATTGAGAAGGCTATCATCAACTCCGACCTTGGCCTAGCCCCACAAAACAATGGAGAGATCATCATCCTAACCATCCCTGCTTTGACCGAAGAGCGAAGACTTCAGCTCGTGAAGAATGCAAAGGCAGAATGTGAAACGGGTAAAATTTCCATCCGCTCTGTCCGTAAGGAGACCAACGAATCCCTGCGTAAGCTGCAAAAGGAAGGTGCCTCTGAGGATGCCATCAAACGCGGTGAAGACCAAGTCCAAAAATTCACGGATGCCTATTCGGCAAAAATTGACGAACTCTTCTCCAAGAAGGAAGTCGATATCATGAAGGTTTAATGCCTTTGCAAGTCCCGAGTCATGCGGGACTTTTTTTTTGCCTTAGGGCACTAACCAAGATCCTTGCCAACCGGAAGCCAAGTCATATTGGATCCGTAAATGCCCTTCTTTTGCCATTTGAAGTACTTCTAGGGAAAGGGGAGAAAATTTCAACACCGAAAAATAGGAATGCTCCGAGGAAGACTCCCAGCCATCCTTGGGATGCTTTATTCGCCTTCCTGGCCCCAATTCACTCTGGTATTCTACTCTTCGCTTGTCGGAAACCCGATTCCAGTTTGCCTGTGCGAGTTCATCCTCCACATGAATTGTAGCCAAGGCCTGGACGCGCACTTGCACCTGTTTTTTGGGATGGTAAAAAAGTAAACTTACCTGAGGCACTTTTAAAAGTTCTTGCACTTTGGAGGATCGAGCATCCGTGTACACCAAAAATTCCAAGTCAGCAGTGAATTGACGCAGGACCACCGTTCGGACCTGCGGAAACTGCTCGCCAACCGTGGCCACCGTGAGGTACCGAAAGGGATGCTTGGGATCTAGAGCGCCTCGGTGTATCTCGTGGAGCAATGTCTGCCAGATTGCAGTCGGTATATCGGTAGCGGTAAAGAGCATCAACTTATTTTTTATACTAACACAAATCGTAGCCTAGAGTTTAAAATTCCAACTCGGACACTACAGCTTACCTGAATAAAAAAAATAAAGAGGTCCCGTAAAGGACGGAACCTCTTTGAAATTCAATTGGGTCAAGTTAGTTCAACCCTTCAGGCGCATCCAGGTTTTTAAAATACACCTGCTTATCGGCATCCAAATCCACCAGCACCGCCGCATCATTCTTGATGTAGCCCGCCAGTATCTGCTTGGAAAGTTCATTTAAAATCAGGCGCTGCATGGTACGCTTCAGTGGTCGTGCACCAAAATTGGCATCAAAGCCCACCTCTCCCAAGAAATCAAGCACCTCGGTAGTCGCCTCGATTTGTATGTTGGAATCCGCAAGTCGCTTCTGAATCTCTCTCCATTGAATGTCCACAATCTTGCGGATCACCTTCTTGTTAAGTGGTTCAAAAAGGATGGTTTCATCAATACGGTTTAAGAATTCTGGACGAACGGACTTTTTCAGTAAGTCAAACACCTCCGCCTTAGTTTTCTCCAACACTTCTTCTCGATTCCAATCCTCCATTTCTGCAAATCGTTCCTGAATGAGGTGTGAGCCGATGTTGGTGGTTAGAATGATGATCGTGTTCTTAAAGTTGGCCAATCGCCCCTTGTTATCGGTCAATCGCCCGTCGTCTAGCACCTGAAGGAGAATGTTGAACACATCCGGGTGAGCCTTTTCGATCTCGTCCAGGAGGATTACGGAATAGGGCTTTCTACGAACCGCTTCAGTTAATTGTCCACCTTCATCGTAGCCCACATAGCCTGGAGGTGCTCCTACCAGTCTACTAACCGCATGTCGCTCTTGGTACTCAGACATGTCAATTCTTACCATCGCATTTTCATCGTTAAAGAGGTACTCCGCAAGGGCTTTGGCAAGCTCGGTTTTACCCACCCCTGTGGTACCCATAAAGATAAAGCTTCCGATAGGTCGTCTTGGATCTTGCAATCCGGCTCGACTTCTACGCACCGCATCGGATAGTGCTACGATGGCTTCATGCTGACCGGCTACACGTCGACCCAACTCGTCCTCCAGGTGGAGTAATTTTTCTCGCTCGGATTGAATCATTTTACTTAAAGGGATTCCCGTCCACTTGGACACCACCGAAGCAATGTCTTCTTGGTCTACCTCTTCCTTGAGTAAAGGAGAGCCCGCCTGCATGTCCGCGAGTTGGGATTTGAAAGACTCTAATTTTTTCTCCGCTTCCCCGATCTTCCCATAACGGATTTCAGCTACTTTTCCAAAGTCTCCTGCTCGCTCAGCTTGTTCTGCCTCCAACTTGAGCTTTTCGATGGCTTCTTTTTCGCGTTGAATTCCCGTGATCACCGCTTTTTCACTCTCCCACTTAGCCTTCACGGACTGTCTTTTATCCCCAAGTTCAGCAATCTCTTTGCTCAAGATGACCTCCTTGTCCTTGTTATTTTCTCGTCGGATAGCCTCCCGCTCAATTTCGAGTTGCATGATGCGGCGGTTCAACTCATCTAATTCCTGAGGTAAGGAATCAATCTCCATCCGCAACTTGGCTGCTGCCTCGTCCATCAGGTCAATGGCCTTGTCTGGCAAAAACCGGTCGCTGATGTAACGCTGCGAAAGTTCCACTGCGGCAATCACCGCGTCGTCCTTGATGCGGACTCCATGGTGCAACTCGTACTTGTCCTTGATTCCTCTCAGGATGGAAATCGCATCTGCCGCATCGGGCTCGTCCACGATTACCGCCTGGAAGCGACGCTCCAAGGCCTTGTCTTTTTCGATGTACTTCTGGTATTCTTTCAGGGTGGTGGCTCCAATGGCATGCAGCTCTCTGCGTGCCAATGCCGGCTTGAGTAGGTTGGCCGCATCCATGGCACCTTCGCCTCCACCTCCTGCACCAATGAGTGTATGGATCTCGTCGATAAACAAGATAATTTCCCCTTCTGCTTCGGTCACTTCTTTGATCACCGACTTCAGTCTCTCCTCAAATTCCCCCTTGTATTTGGCGCCTGCTACGAGCAAGCCCATGTCTAGAGAGATGAGCGTCTTGGACTTCAAATTTTCTGGGACATCCCCAGAGACGATACGCTGTGCCAAGCCTTCGACGATGGCCGTCTTGCCCACCCCGGGTTCCCCCAATAAAATTGGATTGTTTTTGGTTCGGCGAGCCAGAATCTGTAACACACGTCTGATTTCTTCATCACGGCCTATGACAGGATCAATTTTCCCTTTCTTGGCTAGTTCATTGAGGTTCTTGGAGTATTTTTCCAAGGCTCGGTAGGTACTCTCTGCATTTGGATCGGTCACTTTAGTTCCTTTTCTAAGTTGGTTAATCGCTTCTAAGAGCGCTTTTTCTGTAATTCCTTGATTCTTCAAGAGCTGAGCCACGGGATCGTTCCCAGCCAATAGGGCCAAAAGCAAATGCTCAATGGCCACATAGGTGTCACCAAAAGTCTTCAAATAGTCCTTTGCCTTGGTCAGCACCTGCGTTGCGGAAGAAGACAAATAAGCCTGCGCATTCCCACCACTCACCTTAGGAAGTTTTTGAAGCTCTTCCTCTAGTTTTTGATTGAGTAATTGTTGGCTAACACCCAGCTTTTGCAACAGAAATTGAGAGACATTTTCGTCCTCCAAAAATATCCCTTTCAACAAGTGGGTCGTTTCAATCGCAGGACTTCCGGAGGCTTGCGCGAGTTCGGCCGCTTTTTGGATGGCTTCCTGTGATTTGATGGTAAACTGCTTAAAATCCATATGCTGTTTGGGTTTAAGTTTTCCTTGCTTTCGCTTTAGCCTCTACATCAAATTTTCCACCAACTCTATTTTTCAGCCATTCTGTCTTGAAATCACAAGAAATTGACTTAAATCATGAATTTTTGGCAGAAAAATAAGATAAAAAGAAGCCCTTCCTTCCTAAAATTGGGAACAAGCAAGGGGTCACTTTAGGTTGAACAATTAGCGAATGAATACCTACAGTGATGTCAACCTGATCACTTAAGCAGCTAATTCGTTTCATCTCACGGACAATCAAACGAAAACCTGAACTATTCGGCCCCTATTTCGCTTTCTAATTTATACACCTCCTTTTCCAATCGGTAGAATCAGAAAGATTCGATTGCGCCTTCTAGATTCTTTCCATCCTGCAAGAAAGGTCGGGAAGCGCTTCTAGTCCCCAGTTTACCGCTTATGGAATTCGCGGACCAAAATGAGGTTTTACATCCAATTTTAGGTTTTAATTCGCTTACCTTCACCTACGCTTTCAACCTAGAAAACACATTCAGAAGATGAATCCTAAAGAAATCAATTACGAATTAGAAAAGAACATGGAAGTCATCTCTCAGCTAGATGATTTTGTGGGCCATGCCGTAGACACGGTCCTTGTTGATCCGGAAGATTGCTGGCAGCCTACGGATTTTTTACCAGATTTTTCCAATCCGGAAGCCCTAGAAGATGTCAAATTGCTGCAACAGCGTGCCGCAGGCATCCCTGATACAGTATTGACCTCTTTGGTGGGCAACATGATTACCGAAGAGGCCTTGCCTTCCTACCAAACCTACTTCAACCTCCTTGAGGGAATCAATGTGGACAAAAGCTTGCTCTCCCCCTCTGGTTGGGTACGCTGGTCCAAAGCTTGGACCGCAGAAGAAAACCGCCATGGCGACCTACTCAACAAATACCTTTACCTCACAGGAAGAGTAGACATGCGTGTGGTCGAACAAACCATCCACCGCCTGATCACTAACGGATTTGATCCCAAATCCGAATCGGATCCCTACCAAGCGATGATTTACACCTCTTTCCAGGAACGAGCTACGAAAATTTCCCACGTAAATACCGGCAAACTTGCAGACAAGGCTGGAGATCACATCCTCTCCAAAATCTGCAAAACTATCGCTGGAGATGAAGCCAGACACGAAAAAGCCTACAAGAGCTTTATGTCCCGAATCTTCGACATTGATCCAAGCGGGGCCATCACTGCCTTCGAAAAAATGATGCGGAAGCAAATCGTCATGCCAGCAGCGCTGATGGGTGAAGGAGGAAGTCGACCTAGCATCTACAAAGATTTCTCTGAAATCACCCAAAAAATTGGCGTCTATACCGGTTGGGATTATGCACGGATCATTGAACATTTGGTGGATTACTGGAAAATCGAATCCTTAACGGGCTTGGATGCTGCAGCTGCCAAAGCACAGGAATACCTTGCCGGCTTAGCCGATCGATACATGCGCTTAGCCGATCGAATCAAA
>JBANGF010000129.1:0-7071 GCA_037975655.1 Bacteroidota bacterium
CATTGACAACCGAAAAGACCTGAAATAAGCAGGATTTTACCTATTAGCTAGACTACTAAGAAGGAAATAAGTTGTTTGTTACTTGAAAATGGAAAGCGAGTGAAAATACTTTCCTTGCCTGTAAAAATTCCACGCTTTTTCAAGAGTTGAATTCCCAAACAAAACCCAAGGGTCGCTGTTTTTCTACTATATTTGCCCTGTTAAATGCGCGCTATGCCCGTCAAACCCACTATTTCTTTTGAGAATTTGGAAGTAGCCTTTGCCTCCAAGAGTAATGCAGAACTTCGAAAGATGTATCTGATTTTTGCCACCCTCAATAAAAATTGGCTCTCTAACCTTGGAATAAAGCTTGCAAACCTATCCTTTCAACTTCATCTACCCATCAAAGGCATCCTCAAAAAAACCATGTTTGGACATTTTTGTGGAGGAGAAACAATCAAAGAAAGTATAGCGGCTTGTCAACTATTAGCCAATTATGGAGTTCATTCCATTCTGGACTTGTCGGTAGAAGGAAAAGGGGATGAAGCGAGTTTTGACGCCACCACAGAAGAAATTTACCAAACTTTAGTAGAATCTGCCAAGACGGACTACATGCCTTTTGGGGTGTTTAAGGTTACTGGGTTGGGTGATTACCATATTTTAGAAAAAATACAGGCTAAGCAAGCTTTGACCACCCTTGAAGCAGAGGCTTTAGAACGATTAGAATACAGAGTGGATCGACTTTGCAAAACAGCGCATGATCTTGGATTGAAAATCTTGGTGGATGCCGAGGAAAGTTGGTTCCAAGATGTAATTGACGACATGGCCTACCGAGCCATGGCTGCTTATAACAAAGAGCGCTGTGTGGTCTACAATACCTACCAAATGTATCGCCATGATTCCTTGGACCGCCTGAAAAAAGCGCAACAGGTAGCTAAAAAACAGGGTTACCTTTTAGGGGCAAAGCCTGTACGTGGGGCCTACATGGAAAAAGAACGTGCGAGGGCTAAAGCAGAAGGGTATGTGGATCCGATTCAACCAAACAAGGAAGCTACAGATCGAGATTACGATTTGGCTATTTCTTACGCTGTGCAAGAAGGAATTCACCTCGTATGCGCTACCCACAACGAGAAGAGTACACTTATGCTTACCGAATTGATGGATCAATATCAAATCGACCCAAAAGCAGATTTAGTATACTTTTCACAGCTCTACGGAATGAGTGATTCGATTTCCTATAACTTAGCAAAGGTTGGGTATCGAGTGGTCAAGTACGTGCCCTACGGCCCAGTTGAAAAAGTAATGCCTTATCTTAGCCGAAGAGCAGCAGAAAATTCCTCCATTGCTGGCCAAAGTAGCCGAGAATTTGAACTCGTACAAAAAGAAATGAAGCGAAGAAGGCTCGGATAATTTAAAATAGATACGAACAAATAGACTAACCTTACATCATGCAACCTTTGAGCGAACAGGAACTGGAACGAAGAAAAGACCGAGAGGAACTCTATTCCCTTGGTATCAATCCCTATCCTGCAGAGTCTTTCGTAATCAATGCCAACGCGGCTGATATCCATACCAATTACGAGAACAACAAAACGGACTACAAGGATATTTCAATTGCAGGACGATTGATGAGCCGAAGAATTATGGGTTCGGCCTCCTTTGCGGAGATCCAAGATGCCACTGGTAGATTGCAGATTTATGTACGCAGAGACGATATCAGTACTCCAGAAAATCCTGATTTCTACAATACAGTATTCAAAAAACTTCTCGGAATTGGGGATTTCATTGGGGTGAGAGGGTATATTTTCACTACGCAAACAGGGGAAATTTCTCTCCATGTGACCCACCTAAGCGTCTTGTCCAAAGCAGTGAAGCCGCTGCCAATTGTAAAAAGAGACGAAGATGGAACTGTTTTCGATGGATTTACCGATCCCGAACAACGCTATAGACAGCGCTATGTGGATCTTACGGTAAATCCTGAGGTGAAAAAAACCTTTGTGACCCGCTCCAAAATAATTTCCAACATGCGTCGCTATTTTGATGACCATGGATGGCTTGAGGTGGAAACCCCTATCCTGCAAGCCATACATGGAGGAGCAGCAGCACGACCCTTCCAGACGCATCACAACACGCTGGACATGCCTCTTTACCTGCGTATTGCTAATGAACTTTACCTGAAGCGATTGATCGTGGGAGGTTTCGATGGAGTGTATGAGTTTGGCAAGATGTTCCGCAACGAAGGGATGGACCGTACGCACAACCCAGAGTTTACCTCCATGGAAATCTATGTAGCCTACAAGGATTACATCTGGATGATGGAGATGGTGGAGGAGTTGCTCGAAAAAGTGACCCAGACCATTCATGGAGTCACTCAGGTATCGGTTGGAGGTAAGAAAATTGATTTTGCTGGGCCTTACCGCCGATTGACCATGTTTGATTCCATCAAGGAATATGCAGGCATCGATGTCAGCGAATTGGATGAACAAGGGCTCCGTGAAGTATGTGCCAAATTGGGCATCGAAGTGGATGGATCGATGGGTAAAGGCAAATTGATCGACGAGATCTTTGGTGCCAAGGTAGAGGCCAACTTGATTCAGCCTACCTACATCACGGATTACCCAATAGAGATGACGCCTTTGGCGAAAAAGCACCGCAGCAAACCAGGATTGGTAGAGCGCTTTGAACTTTTTGTCAATGGAAAAGAAATTGCGAATGCCTATTCGGAACTCAACGACCCAATCGATCAGCGCGAGCGATTTGAGGAGCAACTCAAACTTGCCGCTAGAGGGGATGATGAGGCGATGGCCATGGATGAAGATTTCCTTCGAGCCCTGGAATATGGGATGCCCCCTACTTCCGGTTTGGGTATCGGTATTGATCGTTTGACCATGTTGCTTACCGACAATTCTACCATCCAAGAAGTCTTGTTTTTCCCACAAATGCGACCAGAGAAGAAGGCTGTGGAATTGACAGAGGAGGAGAAAATCATCTTAGAACTCTTGAAAGCCAAGCATCCTGCTTCCTTACTTGACTTGAAGGCGGAAACTGGCTTGAGTGGAAAAAAGTGGGATGTTTCGATCAAAGGATTGACCCAAAAAGGTTTGGTAAAAGTGACCAAAGAAGGAGAAAGCCTACTCGTAGATCTTCTGGATCAATAGGATTTCATTTCAATGAAATCAAAAAAGGTCCCGTATCTGCGGGACCTTTTTTGGTAATTTCTCATTATTATTTTCTGTTTCTTTAAAAGTGATCAAAGAAAATAGTAGTTGAGGTTTAATTAAGTGAGCCGTGGACTGTCGTCTGTGAACGATTTTTACTTTTTCTGAGCATCAGCAAATCCAAAAACTTTTTGAAGCAAGGGGCTGGATCTCAAATTGCTATTTTTCCGTAGCGCCAATTCCTCCTTGGCGATCTCCACAAATAAGCCTTTAAGGGTTTTGTCAGTTACGTAGGCCGTAAGATCTGTATTCACGGGCTTGACCAAAGGAATTTTATTGTAGCGAGACATGACTGTTTCCCAATGAGCTGTGGCTCCTACTTTTTGCAGGCTGGCTTGGATGGGTGGGGCAAATTTAACTTTCAGCCCTGCCGTGGTGCTGAGTTGTAGGTACTCCGTAGCGGCACGCTCCGAACCTAGAAGAATGCCTTGCACATCTTTAAATGTCATGTCTTTGATTGCTTGGGTGAAAAGAGGACGCGCCTCTTTTACCGCATCTTCAGCTGCACGATTGATGCTGGTGATCAATTGGTCACATAAGTTACCCAATCCAATTTTCCGAAGGCTACGCTCCACTTGGATGGCTTCTTCAGGAAAAGGAAGTTTGATGGCCGGGTTTCCAAGAAATCCGTTTTCTAGGTTGAGTCGATCCACACTTAGATTAGTCCCTTTTTCCAAGGCCTCCTTAAGGCCCATGACCATTTCAGCAGGGGAAGGGTTGGCAGTTCCTCCTGTAGCGGTAGTCACTTTATCGAGTACCTTTTTGAGTTGTGCGGAGGCGATAGTAGGCAAGAGTATGCTTGCAACGAAAAATCCAAGGCAAATGGAGAGGGCACGGTAATTCATAATTGGAGCTGGAGTGGATAAGGGTTCGGTGTTCCTTACGAAAAATAAGGCACTTAAGGTTTAAAGTGCGCCTTAAAAATCAAAGAAGGTTCTTCTTCTCGATACTTTCAAGTCCTGAAGGATGGAAGATTTGACCCGAATATCGATGTTGTAGGAAGTGAATCTTCCAAAAGGAACCCAGTTTACATTCATCTGCCAGCAATGTAAGTCCCGCGCAATCCCGATCATGGTTTGGGTTATTTCATTCTGGTCAAAATTATAGCCGGTATTGAAATTGATTTTCCATTTTTCGGAAATGGAAAGGTCTCCACTCACATTCATTGCCTGGGTGATGTTGGTACTGTTATTCACTTGCCGCGCATAGGCAAGGTTGTAGCCGACGGTCAAGTTCCAAGGAATATCCCAATCGATGTATTGGCTGGGATCTGCTACAATTCGGTTGATTTCATTTTCTACAAATTGGTTCATCACCCCACCTTGCTGGATGAAATCTTGAGTCAGTTCGTCTCGCACCTGACCAGGATTTTGACCTTTCTGGGGGTTTAGCGATGCATTTAGGTTTAAGGAGGCATTTCGGATGGTTCCAATTCCCTGTCCCTTTTTCCAGGCAAATTCTTGGCTACTGCGATAACTCACTTTACCATCGGTCCCAAGGGTAGAGAGAGTTGCATAGGGATCTATGGTGCTATTTACATTGACGGATAGCTTTTGCTCAAACAAGGTGGTTCGTGCGGAGAGTTGAATAGGGGATAGTTGAAAGGAATCTGCAGCAAAATTATATGCGGTATTGATATTGAAGGCTTCCAACAAGGGGATTTTCTTGAATTCGCCTTCGGTACTGTCCGTCTGGGTTTTGAACTTGGCTTCCACCACATTTCGTAATCCCAAACTCAAGGCTCTAGATTCACCTAATGGAGCATCTCCGAAGACCATGCCTTGGTGTCTAGAATAGCGACGTAATTGGCCTGATTTATCGGATTGAACTTCCTGGTAATAGCCATAGGCTGGATCTGAAAAGTCAGGGTTGAAGTTGAACCCAAAGGTAGGTGCCATGTGGTGTCGAATGGTCTGCAGTTTTCCTTTGCCGCTAAAATTGTAGAACCCATAGAAGTTGGTATTCATGGCAAAGGAAGTGTTGTAAAATCCTACCCGATTGAATCCATCTTCTTTCACCTGATCCACTTGATTGGTACTTGCATTGTAGCTGTAATTGTACCGCTGCATGTACCATAGTTCGTTGTAGTTGACAGAAGCAGTCCCTGTAAAATACTTGAATAAGGAGAAGTTTGAGCTCAAAGGGATGGTGTTTCGTGCGCCATTATTTCCATTTCTTAAGAGCAAACCAAAGTTGTCGAGGTTGAAAGGAATGGTTTGAGGGCCATCACTTGGGGTGGTTTGTCCAAAGGTTTTGATTCGGTTGGAGATGGAATTTTGGAGGTTGAAGTTCCAGGCGATGTTTAGCGTTTTGAGCGGTTCAAACTTCACATTTTGGAAGGGACTTTGCCGATTCATGTTGATTCCTATGGTAGGCAAGTCCAATCTTACTTCACCTGTTTGTACACTTTGGGAGTGTCGGAGGTTAGCCGAAAGGGAGAATGGAGTACCGGCAAAGGTTTTGGAGTAGGAAATATTCGAACTCAAATCCCCGGTGACGTTATTCGCAAAGTTGTTTGGGTTGACTACGTTATTGAAATAACTCGTCGAACCCGCATTCACCGAAGCAGAGAATCTGCCAGTTCCTCGGGTAATCGGACTATGGTTCCACTGAACCCGAAACGTGTTGTAGTTGAGGGGAGTTAATTCTGTTTCTGGGCTGACGAATTTTTGAAAATCCACATTGAAGCCACCGTTGTACCGGTATTTTTTGGTGTACATCGCCTGGGATTTGAGTCCCCAGCCCCCTTTGGAATACACATCCCCAGTGACACGCAGGTGAATGTAATCGTTGAAGGCAAAGTAGTAGCCTAGGTCTCTCAAACTCAATCCACGCACTTGCTCTCGACCATAGGAAGGGAAAATTATCCCAGACGCTTTCTCTTCAGGGGTGTCTGGAATCAGTCCAAATGGTAGTCCAAGTGGAGTAGGAATGCCATTGAAGTACAAGTTGAAGGGGCCTGAAACCACTTGCTTCCCTGAAATAGATTTGATTTTGGAAGAAGAAATGTGCCAGTGGGGTTTGGTCAGTTTGCAGGTTGTGTAATAGCCATGATCCAGGTATACGCTGCCATCTTCTGTTTTTTTGATTGTTGTGCCTCGGAGTACCCCATCCTGTTGCTCCGTTACGACATCTTTGATGATTGCCTTCTGAGTTTTGAAGTTGTACCGCATCTCTTTCCTTATTTCATAGACAGAATTGCCATCTTTGAAGAAAGGATTGCCTGATACTACCCCCAAACTATCGGAGATACCGTAGGCATAGAGTTCTGAATTTTTCCAGTCGATCACAATGCGATCGGCGTCCAAACGCATTTTTCCGTACTCAAACCAGGCCTTTTTGTAGAGGTAAACTTTATTTTCAGTAAAGTCGGTCACGATACTATCCTCCGCGAAGTAAAGAATTTCGGTTTCGATATCACTTTTAGGCACATTTTTTGCCGAATCGAGAAGAGCGAGTGTATCTTGCTTGACCAGGGTGGTATCACCTCGAAGCCCTGGGATTGGTGAGGCAGTGACAGTTCTTCTATCTCGTTGGGGCCGAGTGTTTTGCTGAGCAGTTGCGCTCAGATGCACCCACCAACTCGCTAGAAGGACTAAAAAAACAATCCGAATTCTCGCCACCCTTGCTTTCGCTTTTAGTATTTTTGAATTTAATTTCGTGTAAAGTTAACTCGATTGCCCTCATGGAAAGGTTTACTACCAAAAAAAATCTGTTAAGGTTTCTAATTTTAATTCCCTTTTTATTCGGTGGATTTATTCCGAATGAGACCATGATGCCTGCTTTTCGCATGAAAAAAATTGTGCTTGATGCGGGTCACGGAGGAAGCGACCCCGGAAACATTGGTTCCAAAGCCAGAGAAAAAGATATTAAT
>JBANGF010000151.1:0-3686 GCA_037975655.1 Bacteroidota bacterium
TGATTCCATTTACCCCTTGCCATAAATTTGAATTAGATGGGCTACGCCAATCCCGAGGTTCGGTTGAATTTCCAATGAAAAATGAATTCCCTGGAGTATCCGAACTTGATAGGGTAGTTGAAAATGTGGAATTGCTTAATTCATGCCCATCTGTACCCCTACCCCATTGGTAATAATTCCCATACCCGTGAGGATCTGTTTTACTCGTGGGCAAATTTATAGCCCCCAGATTTTTGTCCATCCAGATTTGGCCAGTTTTAGGATTCCAAACCTCTCCAGTTCCCAAAACAGCACCGGGAGTATAGGAAGACCAAATAGGTTTTCCGTTGCCAAACACCATTACTTGTCCACTTTTTCCTGCCGTAACTTTTACCCATGCTGTACCATTCCAATACAGCATGTCACCTGCGGCAGTTCCATTGGCAAGGGTTGGAATATTTAAGGTAGATTCAGTGAGTGTGGCTGCACCTGAACCTGTGGTAGTGAGGGTAATGGGGGCTTGGTAATCCGTCCCCGAAATAGCTCCAGTTAGGGCATTGGTTCCATTTCCCTTGACCAACCCGGAAAGGAATGTAGCTCCAGTTCCGCCCTGACCTACAGAGAGAGTTCCTGTGATTTTTGAAGCAGATACCGAAGCAATTTTAGCATCTGTAACTGCCCCATCTGTAATAGAAGTTGAATTGCCTAAACTAGTTACGGGTCCAGTCAAATTGGCATTGGTGGTGACTGTTGCCGAATTACCAGAAATGCTTCCCACGATGGGATTGGTAACTGTGAGATTCGTAAGCGTACCCACACTGGTTAGACTTGAACCTGTCACAGTTGCATTTAATGTAGTTCCCGATAACGTTCCAGCTGCAGCCGGTACCGTAATGTCTGCACTACCATCAAATGCCACCCCATTGATGTTTCTGGGTGTTGCCAAGGTTGTTGCTGTGGCTGCATTGCCTGTAGTGGAGCCCGAACTTCCAGTTACACTGCCCACGATGGGATTGGTAACCGTGAGATTGGAAAGGGTCCCCACACTAGTTAAACTTGAGCCTGTGACCGTAGCGTTGAGACTGCTTCCCGTTAAGGTGCCTGCTGCTGCCGCAGGAATGTTTGCACTCACCACGTAGGGATTCGCAACTGTTCCACTTCCTGTTAGTATAATGTTTGTTCCAGCGGTGGTCACACCTCCTACGCCTGCTGCACCATTGATTCCGTTTGTCCCGTTAGCCCCAGCAGGGCCTGTCAATCCTATTGGTCCTTGGGGCCCTGTAGCTCCTGTATCACCTTTGGGACCTTGGGGACCAATAGCCCCAGCAGGGCCTGGGTCACCCTTGGGACCTTGGTCACCTTGGGGACCAATTGCTCCGTTTGCACCTGCGGGACCAGCGGGACCGGCTGGACCAATTGGGCCTTGAGGACCTATCGCACCTGCAGGACCCGTCAATCCAATTGGTCCTTGGGGCCCTGTAGCTCCTGTGTCACCTTTGGGACCTTGGGGACCAATTGCTCCGTTTGCACCTGTTGGACCGGCTGGACCAATTGGGCCTTGAGGACCTATCGCACCAGCAGGGCCCGCTGGACCGGGGGTGGAACTACCTGAAGTTTTGGCATACAGTGCATAAGGCACACTCACCAACTGGCTTACGCCTAAAATCGTGTAATTGCTTCCTCCTGAAGGATCAATTTCTGTTTGGATAAAGTAAGGGCCTGTAGACCAATTGAGTCCGGCAAAGGAGCCTGATACCACCGTACCTGCTCCTATTTCCAAGGTTATTAGCCCATTGGTGTTGCTGCGCGGGCTTTGCGTTTCTACATAGGCAGGGGTACCAGTCACCGAACCGCGCAAGATGCTGATGCGCATGCCCACTACTTTGTCCACCACCAAGGCATTCGCATTGTCTCTGACAACGGCTTGGTAACTCATCTTCTCTGGAGCTTGTGACAAGGCATTCAGGCTGATCAAACAAATGAAGACACTAATTAGTATTTTTCTCATGGGATGCTTTTCCACTTATTTTTTAATCACTTTGACTACTTTCACCAGTTTGTTCCCTTGAATTAACTTCAAGACATAAAGCGCTGGAGAAAGGTATTCTACCGCGATCTGCGTTTGTACATCGACCACTTGCTGTCGGTGCACTTGCTGTCCTTTGGCATCAAAAAGGAAAATCTCCATCGCGGTATCAGGACTGTAATTTTTGAGCTCAACGGTGAGGTAGTTGGATGTAGGATTGGGAAAAACAGTAGCTGCCAATCCAAACCTGTCCTCATCTTCGAGTCCGGTGATGAGGAAGAGTTCGAAGCCTTGCTGCACCCCTTTGGAAAGGGAGGTTGAACTGTTTGACTGAGCGGTGTACATGGTTTGACCCACGCTGTAAGCAAAAGAACCTCCAGTTCCGCTACCATTGCCTCCTGAGGATAGAGTAGCTTGTTGTGCTTTTAGCTGCTGGACAAAGAAAAATGCTCCTACAAAAAATAAGGTTAACGTAGCGTTTCGAATGAAGCAAAGGCAGGATTTAGAAATCATGTCCAAAAGTAGCTCCTCCAGCGTCTAACGCAGGGAGAACCTAGGAGAAATGACTCTCATGTTCTGTAGTTGGGACAAAAAACAGGCTTTAGAAGCTATTCCTTGGCTACATTGCCTCGCAGGTATTCGGAGGGAGTGCAGCCGTAAAACCGATTAAATGCGCGGTAAAAGGAGCTTCGTGAAGAAAACCCAGCTGACAAGGCGATTGATTCAATGGTAAAGTTGTCTAGCGTGGAAGCATCTACCTGCGTAAGGAAATGGGCAAGACGCATTTCATTTAAATAGTCACTGAATCGCTTTTTATGATATGCATTGATGAGGTACGAGAGTTCGCGCAACGGAAGTCCTGTGGCCACTGCCACTTCACTAATGGTCAGGTTGGGTTGAAGGAATGCATTCGTTTCTAAAAAATAGGAATCCAAAACTGCTATTTCTTGAGTATAATTTTCGTAATTAAAAGTATCCTCCCCCTTTTCAGTTGAAACGACCCCGGATTCTCCTTCAGAAACAGGTCGAACAAAGGGCAGTCCAATCAATACTTGGGGATAAATCAGCAAATAGGCACCAATCAGAAAAAAAGAAAAACCCAGTAAAACCGTGGGAAGCAAATTGAGCAGGCTTTCCTCAAAAATATTTAGCCCAATAAGGTATAAAACAATAACCAGTAGAAATCCCATCCAGTATAGGGAATTGGCTCCTGTAAAAATCTTTAACCACCGATGGACCACCTGGATTTGACTTTCCATGGCCTGATCTTTCATCCGCTTATGAACCGTGAAGATCAACCACCAATGCACGCCCAAGTAAATTATCGCCTGGATAGCACGCGAAAATTGGAAAATTGACTCAGGAATTAGCCCTACGGGTCGAGTTATTGCTAAATTTTGATCACGCAAGATCTCGGTAATAATTCCTATTTTGAATTCTTTGGAACTCAAGAAAAAAGGAAGGTAACTGATAAAAAAAAGGCAAAAGGGTAGGAGGTGAAGTAAGTCCTTTGGTTTGTATTTTTTTTCGTTCAAGAGTACTGAACGGACATACAAGTAACCCAATGGGGGAATTAAGAAGTTGATGGGAGCGGCTGTTTTGAAAAAAAAGGGAACCTCAAGGATTGTTCCTGTAATGATCAACACATAGGCTCCTGCAGTCCAGCATTGAAAAAAAATAA